>NZ_JAMXSI010000006.1:0-244868 GCF_024124705.1 Halomonas sp. Mc5H-6 | reverse complement strand
CCACCGTGACCGCGGGCGACGACGCCTTCGTGGGCGGTCAGGCCACCCTGACCAACAGCATCGCCGAAGTCCTCAACGACAGCGACAGCGAGTTCGAAGAGCTCGCCACCGCCGGTGAGACCAGCGTTATTATTGAAGACACCACACCACCAATCGCTGATCCCGTACTTACTAATGCTGAGGTTGGCGATGACAATCCGATAGGTCGAAATGATCAGGTTTTATTCAAATCATTCACCGTGGGCGGAGGTGTTGATTCAGTCGTAGGGGGCGGTTTTGAACAGACACCAGCAGAATTTGAGGAAAATCCCTCATTAGGTGCTGTCGATACGAACGACCTAGAAAGTAGTCTTTCGTTTGTGCTTACCTCCCTGCCGACTTTCGGCACGTTGTATGTTGATCTAGATGGAAGTGGAACGGATCAAGGATATGTTGAAGCCAGCGAGGGAGCAGCCTTCAATACTGATGCAACGCTCTACTGGTCGGTTAGCAAGGATGAGGTCGAGGAGTTAGCGCCAGCTACCATAAGCGGTGGCAGCGTTAGTGATTGGCAATCTGGAGATGTGGATATTTATGCCTACAATATTTATGGCGTAAAAGATGAGAGCTTGTTATCAGTTGATGGCCGGGGCTACCTTGGCGTAAAAGATAACACCGGCATCCAACAACAAGTCCCTGATCAACTTGGACAGCGTGGGGATGGTTCATCTGAAGAACTGATATTCGACTTCAAAAAACCAGTTGGCGAAGCAAACGTCAAGATATCTAACTTAATTGGTAGCGAAGGAGAAGTGGGCTCTGTCACAGCTTACTTGAACGGCGTTTCCGTCGGTGAGTGGACGTTCAGTAATAAGGCGAGTGATGAACTCAATGGAAAACCAGTAGATCTTGTACTCAACAACGATAGTTTTACGCTTGAAGGTGTTGTGTTCGATCAACTGCGTTTTACAGCTGAAGAATATGCAGATGGATATTCTAAGCCAGGTGATAGTAGTGACTATTTTATTCAGTCGATTGACTACAAGGTCCTGCCTGAATCTGGTTTCAGTTATAAAGTGATTGATTCAGCAGGTAATGAAAGCGAAGTTGTTGATGTCACTATTGGTCAACCGGACGTTTCGACTCAGGTGCCGGAGGGTACCGTTTTGCCTGACGATTACGTCATAGGTGTTGCTGCGCATACGAGCGGAAATGGTGGTGGCAATGGCAATACCGGGACTTACGCAAATAATGGCCGGGGAGGCCGGTTGAAAGCTGATGCCATGGACGGTAGCGGCTCCACAGTAGGTGCCCCTAAGGACTCTGATGGTTACTATGGAGTGGATCATAGTTCTAATGGGAACAACGATAACCCGAATATGATAGACGGGCACGAGGCGCTGTTGATGAAAGTCGCGCAGCCGCTTACCAGTATGACGTTTGCCATCAAAGGTGAGTTGGATGGAGCAACATACTCACTGTTTGACGGCGAAGGAAATCGAATCAGCGAACCAAGTGAGCTAAGTTCCGCCAATGGTCGTATAGAAATCTCCAGCAACACACCATTTAGCTATATTGCCTTTGATGGAAGTTCAAGCGGTGACTCCGAGTTCTCTGTAAAACCCATAGGCTATATCAGCCAGTCGGGAAACCAGTTTATTCAGGGAACAGATGGAACAGATACTCTCAACGGGCAATCCGGCGATGACATTCTGGTCGGTGGCGAAGGCAACGATATTCTCTACGGTGGTGCAGGTGCTGATACCTTTGCTTGGAGCTTTGGCGATGAAGGTGAAGAGCTTCAGCCAGCTATTGATCGGGTGAAAGACTTCACTGAGGGTAAGTTTGGTACGGATGACAACGCTGACAAGCTCGACCTCTCCGATCTTCTGCAGGGTGAGGATAGTGGCAACATCAATGGGTACATCTTTGCCGAAGAAGATGGCGACAATGTTGTGCTTAGTATCAGCACTGAAGGTAATCTGAACGGCAGTACAAGTGCCGCCGATCAGAAGATTACCCTTGAAGGGAAATCCTTTAGCGACTTCGGCGTTAATAGCGGGGCTTCAGAGGATTTGATTGCCAAGATGATTGAAGATGGTCAGCTGAAAATTGACCAATAACCCGAATGCGCTGAGCCGCTGATACTGCCCCGCCGAGTGTACTGCTCGGCGGGGCTTTTTATTGTTACTGCAGTGCCTGCGTGGATTGTTTATGCTGGCAGGCAGCGAAAAACAAGGAGTCGATAAATGTACGTCAACCGCGACAGCCAGGGCGAGATCAGCGAGGTCAGCCGCAGCGTAAGTGAGCGTTGCAAGGAGTACGTTTCGCCGGAGTCGGCGGAGCTGCAGCGTTTTATCAACGCCGAAACCCATGAAGCCGCGCTGCTCAGGCAGTCGGACATGGAGTTCGTGCGGGTACTGGAAGACGTGATCACCCTGTTGATGGATAAGGGGATCATCCGCTTCACGGACCTGCCGGAAAAAGCCCAGGAAAAGCTCCTGGACAGGCAATCGCTGCGCAAACGCGTCAACGACGTAGGGCTGATCAGCGACGATGACAGCGACGTTATCTAACCATCGCTCATGACGTTAATCAGCGGCGCATCCTTGCCGCTGATCGACCGTTAATCTTCTTTCTTACTTCTTACTTCTTCCCTCTTTCTTCTTACAACTTACGGCGCCTTCACTCCAGGCCCGGTCACCGCATCAAGCCCCAGGTCAAACAGGGTTTCGGCTTCTTCGGGGCGTTTAACGCCTTCGGCAATAGCCAGAATACCCAGCGAGTGGGCCAGGGTGGCCATGCCGCGTAGTATGGTCTGCTGGTCAAATGCTTGGTCCACGCCGGTGACCAGGCTGGCGTCAAACTTGAGGAACGCAAGCCCCAGATCGTGAAGGTCGGCAAGGCGAGTGAACTCGCTGCCCACGTGCTCAAGGCCTATCCGCACGCCGGTGTGCTGCAACTCGCGGCACAATAACCGGAAGCTTGCCAGGTCATGCAGCGCGGTACTTTCGGGTAGCTCGATCCATAGCTTGCGGGCCGCCTCGGGGGCATGCTCAAGCATTTGGCGCAGCGCCTTGATAAACGCCATGTCGCTGACCGCGCGGCCGGAGAGGTTGATACCCAGCGGTAGCTGATCGGTCTCGATAATCGCCAGAGCACGCTCGGCCACGGCCAGGTCCAGTTTGTCTTCCAGCTGCAGGCGGGCCACCCAAGGCATGAACAAGCCCGCACTTCGCCACTCGCCTGCTAACTCAAGACGCGAGGGCGCTTCATAATGCACCACTTCCTGACGGGCATTGACCACCGGGAAGCGAGCCAGCGCGACGCCAGCGTTCATCGACTGCATCAGCGCCGAGCGCCAGGCATCATGGGTCGTGTACAGCGGCAAGCGCGCCTCGTCCGAGACGGCCACCAACGCCATATCACCCCGGCCCTCGGCATCGGCAAGTGCGCCGTCGAGCGCGGCAAGTCGTTGGGAAGGCGTATCGCCGTGAGTGTACTCACTCAGCGCGGCGGGAAGCCGAAGCGGCTCGCCCACAGCATCGCGTAGCAGCGTCAGCTGATGCTTGAGGCTTTCACTGACGTGCTCGATATCCTGGGAGCCATGGACCACCACCAGGAAGTCACTGCCGTTCAAACGGCCCACCTCACCACCGCCCAGTTCATTGGCCAACTGCGCCAGATGGCTCACCAGCGCCCGCAATGCCGCATCGGTGGCCTGACGGCCCAGGCGCTCGTTGACCTCGGGCAGGTCGTCAACGCGCACCATAATCAACACACCGCTGGCACGCTGGGAGTCACTTTCCAGGTTGCGCTGCAGGTGCTCCAGTAGCGTTGTGCGGTTAGAGGCACCCGTGGTGGCATCCTCCTGCAAGCGGCGGCGCAGCTGGTCGAGCTTGCCGGTTTCTTCGCTGAGCATGGTATGCACCGCCCCGGAGAGCGTGTTCATCGCCTGGACCACCTCGCGCAGCTCCAGTGTGCGTGGCTCTGAAGAAGTGGTAAAGCGGCGCGCACTGATGCTGCGTGCCTGGCTGACCACTTCCAGCAGCGGCCGACGGATGGTGCGCACAATCCACCAGGCCAGCAACAGGCTGATGGCACCGACCAGGGCAAACCAGGCCGCCATTTTCAGCGTGCTTTGCCACAGCGAGCGGTAGGCGGCGTCATGTTGGCTCGCCAGAGTCAGGGTGCCGTACTGGCTCCAGCCATCCTGCACCACCGCCTGGCCAGGGGAAACATCCAGGCGCACCAGGTCAACAAACCAGCCGGGCACACCGTCGTCCAGCGGCTCGGCTTCGCGGCGCTGCATGATGTCACCTTGAGGCGAGCGCAGTTCGATCAAACGGTAATGCCCGGTATCAAACTGCGCGGATAGCAGCAGCTCAATGCTGACGTCGTCCTTTTCCATCTGGGTCATGGAAAGTGCCAGGGCGTTGGCGTTATCGGCATTCTTGATCTGCACTTCCTGCTCAACGTAATCCCGCGTGGATGTCACGCTCACCGCCAGACTGCCCACGAATGCCAGCAGCAGTATCAGGATGACCGTCAGCCAAAGCTGCTTGATGAGAGACATATCCTATCCTCTTAAATAAATCCTTGATCGCGCATGCGGTTAACCACGCTTTGCCAGCGTGAAAGCCGCGCGAGTGGGTCCGCCCGTGACTCCTGCGAACCCCCGGCCCACAAGCCGCTGCTGTTGAAACTGAATACAGGGGTCAGGTCGTTGCGTTCCGAGGCCGGTCGAATGGAAGGGATGATGTTATCCAGTACCAACGGCTCGGACGCCGGTGTTTGATAGTACCCAAGCACCATATGTGCCTGGCTTTGCTGGGAGCGGCCAATCTGCGCCCGAACATAAATCATGCGCAGCTTATTGCCCGGCACGCCCAGTTCCTTCAGCGTGATGTACTTGGCAATCGAGTAATCTTCGCAGTCACCTTCGCGCTTGCCCAGCATTTCCAGCGGCGTGGCCCAGTAATCTTCCTGGCCCCAGATGGAAATGTCATCCCGCCAGCGCACCTTGCGGTTGAAGAAGTCATTCACTTCGCGCATCTGGTCGCCAAGCCTCGCGCCGCGCAGTCGCTGGATCATTGACAGCCACTCATCGATCAGGGTCACGCCCGAGGCCCCGTGCGCCTGCTGCATCTTCTGGCGGATCCGCTCCGGATTGAACGCCGAAGCCGTGGAAGGCGCGCCAATCATCAGGCACAACAACCCCGCGCCCAGCCCCGAGAGCAGTTGCCGCCGCGATACCATCACGTTACCTGGCCATCCAGGGCCGAGCGAGATAGAAACCTGTTTTGAAGATATTCAAGCTAATGGGGTTATCCTCATGGTGCCTTGTAAGAACTTCTCAATTTATATCGACAAAAGACGTTGCAACTTAATCGCGCCACGAAAAACAATGCATGCACCCAACCGTTGTAGGAGCCCGACTTGTCGGGCGATCAGGCCGTCTACAAGCCATATCTCTCGGTGCCTTGATCCTTGCTGATCGCCCAATGAATTGGGCTCCTACAACCCCCATGCACAAGCGCCGGTGGTTGCACCCAGCCATTGTAGGAGCCCGACTATGTCGGGCGATCAGGCCATCTACAAACGATAACCTACTGGGCCATGATACCTTCCAACTCTTCCCACACGGTTTCCAGAATAATCGGCTGGGCTTCGGCGGTGGGGTGAATGCCGTCGTTCTGCATCAAGGCATCGTCGGTGGCCACGCCTTCCAGCAAAAACGGCACCAGCGTAACGTCGTAGGTGTCGGCGAGGTTATGATAAACGGTGGTAAACGCCTCACGGTAGGCAGCGCCGTAGTTGGGCGGAATATCAATGCCCAGCAGCAGGACCTCGGCATCTGCGGCCTGGCTGGCCTCGATCATCGTCGCCAGGTTGGACTGCATCTGCTGCGGCGGAAGGCCGCGCAGCCCATCGTTGCCGCCCAGCTCCAGCAGAACAATATCCGGCTCGTGCTGTCCTAACAAGTCATCGAAACGCTGCACACCACCCGACGTGGTTTCACCGCTGATGCTTGCGTTGACCACGGTTGCCGCTTCCGGCAGCCGCTCTTCAAGCAAGGCCACCCAGCTTTCATCGCGCTCAATGTTATACGCCGCGCTCAGGCTGTCGCCCATGACCAAGAGGGTGGGGGCGGAGTCAGCGTCGGAGTCGACCGACTCAGCGTTGACTGGCGAGGCGACCAGGGTGGCTATCAGCACCCCCAGCCACAGGGTTAGTATGCGGTAATGTTCTCGCCATGTTACTTTTTGCCAAGCTACAAGGATGCCACGCTTCATGTCTTACTCCTCTGCTGATTCCCCTGAGCCCACCGCCAAGGCGGCTGGCCAACGCGTGCTTCATGCCGAACGTTTGACCAAAAGTGTCACCAGTGGCGAACGCTCGCTAACCATCTTACACGACCTTTCGTTGAGCGTGGCAGCCGGAGAGAGCGTGGCCATTCTGGGCAAGAGTGGGGCGGGCAAATCCACCTTGCTGGGCCTGCTGGCAGGGCTGGATACCCCGACAGACGGCGAACTCCACCTGTTCGGCCATCCCCTCAGCCGCCTGGATGAAGATGGCCGTGCCTCGCTGCGCGCGGGCCGCGTCGGTTTTGTGTTCCAGAATTTTCAACTGCTGCCCACGCTAAGCGCCCTGGAAAACGTGCTGTTGCCGCTGGAACTCTCGCCCCGAGCCGGGGAAACCGACACCGCCGCCCAGTGGCTGACCCGCGTTGGCCTGGGCGAGCGCCAGGGCCACCTGCCCAAACAGCTTTCCGGCGGCGAGCAGCAGCGCGTGGCCATCGCCAGGGCATTTGTCAGCGACCCGGAGCTGGTCTTCGCCGACGAACCCACCGGCAACCTGGACCCGGACACCGGCGCGCAAATCATCGACCTGCTCTTCGAACTCAACCACCAGGCGGGCACCACGCTGATCCTGGTCACCCACGATCACGCCCTGGCTCGCCGCTGCGACCGCTGCCTGCGGCTGGTCGACGGCCACCTTGACGCCTTCGATCCCCACACCCTCGCCAGCGATACGCTGGAAAGCTATATCCCTAAAAACCACGAGGCCGGGACATGAGCAACCTTAACGCCCGGCTGGCCCTGCGTAGCCTGAAGCGCGACCTGCGTGCCGCCGACGTGCGCGCGCTGTTCGTGGCGCTCATGCTGGCAGTGGCCGCCTCCACCATGATCGCGTTTTTCCTCGACCGCCTGGACCGCGGCCTGGAACGCCAGGCCAGCCAGATGCTCGGCGGCGATGTGGTCCTGGAGCAGCGCGACCCGTTCAGCGAAGAGCTGCGTGCCCAATTGGAAGATGCCGGCTTTACCCTGAGCGACCAGGTCGATCTCGTCTCGATGATCAGCCGCGACGACCGCTTCCAGCCCGCCAGCCTGAAAGCCGTGGACGATATCTACCCGCATTACGGTACCTCGCGGGTAGATCTGGGCAATGGCACCGAGCAAGTGGCCTCCGGCCCGGCAGCGGGTGAAGCCTGGGCCGACCCACGCCTCGCCCAACTGATTGACATCGAGATTGGCGACAGCGTTCAAGTGGGGCAGACAGAGCTGACCATCAGCGGGATTATAGAGCGTGAGGCCGACCAGTCCGGCGGCTTCGGCAGCTTCAACCCCCGGCTGATGCTCAACACCGCCGACCTGGAGGCCACCGGGCTCGTCCAGGAAGGCTCCCGGGTCGAGTTTGAAATCCTCGCCGCCGGGCCACCTCAGGCGCTGGATGCCGTGCAGGGGCTGCTCGATGAACTGCGCCGGGAGGGTGTTGAAGTCAGCGACGTGCGCGTCGACCAGCCACAGTTAGGCAATGCCCTGGAACGCGCCGAAAGCTACCTCGGCCTTGCCGGGCTCGCCGCCGTGCTGCTGGCAGGCGTGGCCGTGGCCATGTCCACCCGCCGTTATGTGGAACGCCATCTGGACACCGCCGCGCTGCTGCGCTGTTTCGGGGCCAGCCAGCACCAGCTGGTCGTCATCTTCTCGATACAGTTGCTGGGCCTGGCCCTGGTGGCCTCGCTGTTGGGTGCCATCTTGGGGCTGGCCGGGCAGGCGCTGTTATTGTGGCTGCTGGCCAGCTTCCTGCCCATGACGCTACCGCCGCCCGGCATCATGCCCCTCGGCCTGGGGGTGCTCACGGCTTTCGCCGTGCTGATCGGCTTTGCCGGACCTACACTGCTGCGCATCAAGCGCGTCAGCGCCCTCAAGGTACTGCGTCGCGAGCTGGACCCGCTGCCGCCCGCCGCATGGCTGGTGGTCAGCGTGGCCAGCCTGGTGTTTGGCGGCCTGCTATGGCTGTACTCCGGCAGTCTGCCGCTGGCAATGGCCCTGTTGGTCGGCGGCGCGGCCCTGCTCGGCGTGCTGTGGGGCGTTAGCATGCTGCTGCTGAATGGCGTATTGCGTGGCGTGCAGGCGCTCTCGGGCAAAGGCCCCTGGTCGCAGGCGCTGCGCCTGGGCGGGCGCCAGTTGGGGCGGCGTCGGCAGGCCGGGCTCGGCCAGCTAATGGCGTTCTCGGTGACCTTCTTCGCCATGGCGATGATCGTTCTGGTACGCGGCGACCTGCTCAATACCTGGCAGAACCAACTGCCCGACGACACGCCCAACTACTTCGCGATCAACATTCAGCCCAGCGAGCGTGACGACTTTGAGGAGGTGGTCAGCCCGCGGGCCGAAGCGCAAAGCGAACTCTACCCCATGGTGCGTGGCCGGGTGATCTCGATCAACGACCAGGACCCGCGTGAAGCGGTGCGCCCGGATGCCCGCGGCGACAACTCCCTGCGCCGCGAGCTCAACCTAACCTGGCAGGCCGAGGTGCCGGAAGGCAACGAGATCGTCGCCGGGGAATGGTTTGCAAGCGAAGAGGGCGCTGACGAACAGCAAGGCTGGATGAGCGAGGTAGACGCCCAGGCCCAAGCTGCGCCGGTGCCCATTTCCGTGGAAGACGGCCTGGCCGAACGGCTCGGGTTGACGCTGGGCGACCAGATCACCTTCGCCGTGGGCAGCGATGAAATCACCACCGAGATCACCAGCCTGCGCAGCCTCAACTGGGATACCTTCCGGCCCAACTTCTTCGTGATCTTCCCGCCGGATGTGCTGGAATCGTTCGGCCACAGCTATATCACGGCGTTTTACTTGCCGGAAGAAGAGCAAAGCCTGATCAATCAACTGGTAAGGGACTTCCCCGGCGTTTCGCTGCTTAACGTCGAGGCCATTCTGGGGCAGGTGCGCGATGTGCTCACCCAGGTCACCCGCGCGGTGGAACTGGTGCTGATCCTCGTGCTGCTGGCCGGGGTCAGCGTACTCTACGCCGCGCTGACCGCCAGCCGACCGGTGCGCGCCCACGAAAGCGGCCTGCTGCGCGTCTTCGGGGCAGGGGAGACGATGATCTCGCGGGTGCAGGGCGCCGAGTTCGCCCTGCTCGGGTTTGCCAGCGGGCTGCTGGGCGCGGCCCTGGCCGAACTGGCCACCGCCGTGCTGTATCTCTACCTGCTGGACTTGCCACCCCGGCCGCACCCCGAGCTATGGCTTGCGCTACCCATCGGCGGCGCGCTGCTCATCGGCATTATCGGCCACAGCCTCTCCCGCAGCCTGCGTAAACAAGCCCCCGCGGCAAGTTTAGGGTTATTGGGCGAGGCCTAGCACCCAGCCCGTAGGAGCCCGACTTGTCGGGCGATAAGGGCGTCTACAGGCGATAACCTGCGGTGGTTCGATCACTACTGATCGCCCAATGAATTGGGCTCCTACAACCCCCGATGCACATACGTGGGTGGTTGCACCCAGCCCTGGTAGGAGCCCGACTTGTCGGGCGATCAGGTCGTCTACAGGCGATAACCAGCGGTGGCTCGATCACTACTGATCGCCCAATGAACTGGGCTCCTACAACACCCATGCACATACGTGGGTGGTTGCACCCAGCCCTTGTAGGAGCCCGACTCTGTCGGGCGATCAGACTGTCTACAGGCGTTCACCCTCGGCGCCTCAATGATTGCTGATCGCCCAATGAATTGGGCTCCTACAACCCCCGATGCACATACGTTGGTGGTTGCACCCAGCCCCTGTAGGAGCCCGACTTATCGGGCGATCAGGTCGTCTACAGGCGATAACCAGCGGTGGCTCGATCACTACTGATCGCCCAATGAATTGGGCTCCTACAACCCCCCGATGCACATACGTGGGTGGTTGCACCCAGCCCCTGTAGGAGCCCGACTTGTCGGGCGATCAGACTGTCTACAGGCGTTCACCCTCGGCGCCTCAATGATTGCTGATCGCCCAATAAATTGGGCTCCTACAGGGCGATCAGACCGTCTACGAGCAACATTCAAGCAGCACCACCACATGAGCGCGATTCATCTGCATCCTGACGCGTATGCGATGAAACTCGCGCTCGGCTGAGGTATCATGGGCGCCTACTCTTTCATGACGACCCTTCGTACGAGGTTCCCCGCCGATGTTCAGCCGCGATATGACAATTGCCGGATTCGATGATGTGCTTTTTGACGCCATGCAGAAAGAAGTGGCCCGCCAGGAAGCCCACATCGAGCTAATTGCCTCCGAAAACTACGCCAGTCCCCGCGTACTGGAAGCCCAGGGCAGCCAGCTGACCAACAAATACGCCGAAGGCTACCCCGGCAAGCGCTACTACGGCGGCTGTGAATTCGTCGACATCGCCGAAAACCTCGCCATCGATTACGCCAAGGAGCTGTTCGGTGCGACCTACGTCAACGTGCAGCCGCACTCCGGCTCCCAGGCCAACAGTGCCGTCTTCCAGGCACTGGTCAAGCCGGGCGACACCATTCTGGGCATGAGCCTGGACGCCGGTGGTCACCTGACCCACGGCGCCAAGCCCAACTTCTCCGGCAAGCACTACAACGCCATTCAATACGGCCTCGATGAGCAGGGGCTGATCGACTACGACCAGGTCGCGGCACTGGCACGCGAGCACAAACCCAAAATGATCATTGCGGGTTTCTCTGCCTACTCGCAAATTGTCGACTGGGCCAAGTTCCGCGAGATCGCCGACGAAGTAGGCGCTTACCTACTGGTGGATATGGCCCACGTATCCGGCCTGGTTGCCGCAGGCGTTTACCCAAGCCCGCTGCCCCACGCCCACGTGGTCACCTCCACCACGCACAAAACCCTGCGCGGCCCGCGTAGCGGCGTGATTCTCTCCGCCGAGAACGACGCGGATATCGAGAAAAAGCTGCAATCCGCCGTCTTCCCCGGCGGCCAGGGCGGCCCGCTGATGCACGTCATCGCCGCCAAGGCCATCTGCTTCAAGGAAGCCATGGCGCCCGAGTTCAAGACCTACCAGCAGCAGGTGGTCAAGAACGCTCAGGCAATGGCGGGTGTGTTTATCGAACGCGGCTACGACATCGTCTCCGGCGGCACCGAAGATCACCTCTTCCTGCTCTCGCTGATCAAGCAGGGCGTGACCGGTAAAGACGCCGACGCCGCCCTAGGCCGTGCGCACATCACCGTCAACAAGAACGCCGTGCCCAACGACCCGCAAAGCCCCTTCGTCACCTCCGGCCTGCGCATCGGCACGCCCGCCGTGACTACCCGCGGCTTCGGTGAAAAAGAGTGCAGCGACTTGGCCGGCTGGATCTGCGACATCCTCGACGTACTCGCCAGCGGTGACGACACCGCCGCCATCGAAGCCGAGGTCAAAGCCAAAGCCGCCGCGGTATGCGACAAGTTCCCTGTCTATAAGTAATTAAACGAAGTGGCTTGATCGACCCTGATCGCCCAATGAATTGGGCTCCTACAAAAAACAGGTGCCTGCACCTAGCCCCTGTAGGAGCCCGACTTCGTCGGGCGATCAGACCATCTGGCAGCGATCACCCTCGGCGCTTCGATCCTTCCTGATCGCCCCATGAATTGGTCTCCGACAAAACGCTCACACAATCACCGGGTCATCTGCATTCGGCGTTAACCAACGGGCATCCCAAAAACTGTAATCACCAATCTGGTTGACCAACCCGGCCCTTAACGGATTGGCCACTATATAACGCGCGCTATCACGCATGCCTTCCTCCTGGCGTATCAACCGGTCGTGAAATCCGCGTTGCCAAACTGGGCTTCCCGCCTCCAGCGAAACATACGATTTATACAGCTTAACCGCCTGTGAAAGGTCGCCCTCTAACGCCATCAACCAATGCACATGGTCGGGCATCACCACAAACGCCCACGTTACCACATGCCGCTGAACGCTCGGATGATAAAACGCACGCGATGCCGCACACCCCATCGAGAAATCACGGAAAACAGGCCGCCGATTCTCCGTCACTATCGTCACCACATAATAATGCCCCGGTATACAACGTCTGCCCAAGCGCAACGTATGACCTCGCGGCATAACCCACCTCCATCCCTGGATTTCTATCTATAATTTACAACAAAACCCATCACACGCACGCAACCCCGGTAGGAGCCCGACTTTGTCGGGCGATCAGACCATCTACCAGCGATCACCTTCAGCGCCCTGATCTTTCCTGATCGCCCAATGAATTGGGCTCCTACAACCCCCCACCCATGCACATACGTGGGTGTTTGCTACCAGCCCTTGTAGGAGCCCGACTTTGTCGGGCGATCAGACCATCTACCAGCGATCACCCTCGGCGCCTTGATCTTTCCTGATCGCCCAATGAATTGGGCTCCTACAACCCCCACCCATGCACATACGTGGGTGGATGCTCCCAGCCCCTGTAGGAGCCCGACTTTGTCGGGCGATCAGACCATCTACCAGCGATCACCCTCGGCGCCTTGATCTTTCCTGATCGCCCAATGAATTGGGCTCCTACAACCCCCTCCATGCACATACGTGGGTGGGTGCTCCCAGCCCCTGTAGGAGCCCGACTTTGTCGGGCGATCAGACCATCTACCAGCGATCACCCTCGGCGCCTTGATCCTTCCTGATCGCCCAATGAATTGGGCTCCTACAACCCCCCATGCACATACGTGGGTAGATGCTCCCAGCCCTTGTAGGAGCACGACTCTGTCGGGCGATCAGACCACCTACCAGCGATCACCCTCGGCGCCTTGATCCTTCCTGATCGCCCAATGAATTGGGCTCCTACAACCCCCCATGCACATACGTGGGTGGATGCTCCCAGCCCCTGTAGGAGCCCGACTTTGTCGGGCGATCAGACCGTCTAAGGGCATAATCCGCGATGGTATTTTCGTGCTAGCCTACAAGAAGTGTTCTTGAGGGGGCTTTTTAATGCATTGCCAGCGATTCGGTTTGGATGTTTATGTGACTCGGCACGCACGAGAGCGTATGACGCAGCGTAATATTAGTGAAGCGCAATTGAATGAGTTGTTAGAAACAGGTCGCATCCGTTTCAAGGATGATAGTCGTCTTTGGATAGCCAAGATGTTTTCATCGCGTAGTGATAACTTGGTCTGTGCTGCTGTTGTGTTAGAAGATAAGCTTATTGTTAAAACCGTTATGCACCATTTTCAGTGGGAGGGTTAAACATGCGAACCACCTATGACGAAACGGATGACATTTTAGTCGTGCATCTCTCTGACAAGCCAATCTCGAAAGAGGTGTCGCAAGATTGGAATACGCATATTAGTTACGCAGAAGATGGCACCATAGTTGAAGTTGTGATTTTAGAAGCATCCAAACAAGGCGCCTGGCCGTTGTTGCGCAGCCACGCCGCGTAATCTCCAACCCCTGTAGGAGCCCAACTATGTCGGGCGATCAGGCCATCTACCAGCAATTACCCACGGCGCCTTGATCTTTCCTGATCGCCCAATGAATTGGGCTCCTACAACCCCCTCCATGCACATACGTGGGTGGGTTGCTACCAGCCCTTGTAGGAGCCCGACTCTGTCGGGCAATCACCTCCGTCGAAAATATTAATAATACATCGACATTTCAATTTTGTTGTGTACTTTGTACACTACAAAAAGACCGCGCTCAAAACACTTACCCAGCAGTTAAGAGAGGAGGTTTCTTGATGAGTATTTTTGATGAGCTCAACACATCGCTTCAAGAAGCTGTCGATATCCAAAAGGGTAAGACGAAAGCCAGCCGGGTGACTCGCCACGAAGTGGCGGATGTCAGAGCAATTCGGGCAAAATTGCACGTATCTCAAGCTGAGTTTGCCGACGCAATGGGCACCAGCATCGACACCATAAAAAGCTGGGAGACCAAGCGTCGCAATCCGACAGGGTTGGCAGCTAAGGTACTCGCTACCATTCAAGAAAATCCCTCGTTCTTTAACGAGCTGGCTTCACACTGATTGCCCAGTACGCGCACCCAACCCCTGTAGGAGCCCGACTCGTCGGGCGATCAGGCTAACTACAAGCGTTTACCCTCGACGCCCATATCCTTGCTGATCGCGCAATAAATTGCGTTCCTACAGGGGGATCAGGCCATCCACCATCAATCACCTTGGTGTCTCAATACGCAGTAGCGTAGTACCTATCATTAAGAGAATGTATGCTTATTGCTCATAGGGTTTCTCAGTGTGCCAAACTCAGCCATAAGCATCTTCAACAGCCAGTTCCAACATGATCACTAGGTAGCCATGCCATGAGATTGAGTGCTCACGAAATTCAGATCATCAAAGCATCGGTCAAGGCAGTTTTTGGGCCCCAGGCAGAGGTCTCGCTGTTCGGTTCAAGAACGGATGATAATGCTAAAGGCGGTGATATCGACCTGCTGGTGTCGGTTAATGATGTTGTTGAACACCCCGCATGGGACGCCGCGCAGTTGCAGGCAAAAATCATCAAGCAATTGGGTGACAGGAAAATAGACGTGCTTCTGGACGCACCCAATATGCCAAGAGTTGCTATTCATCAGGTTGCGAAGTCGCAAGGAATAGCGCTGTGAATTTATATCCAGAGAGCCAAGAAAGACTCAGGTTTCTGAGCCGTGTAGTCGATAAAGAAATCAAACATCTAGAATATGCAGACCATCAGGTTTTTGGTGGGCTGTTAACTTACGACGCTGTTGAAAATCTGGATAAAACCCCAGAACTAGCGATGAAAGTAGAAGCATTTGTCAGTCGATTTTGTCGTTTGCAAGATACCCTCGGAGATAAGCTGTTACCAGCGCTGCTAAAAGCACTGGGCGAGCCAGATCGGGCGTTGCTTATTAACCTTGAAAAGGCAGAAAAGTACGGTTGGTTGGCATCCTCTGAGCAATGGATCGCCCTCAGGCAACTACGCAACCAGATGATCCACGAATATATTGAAGATACGCAGACCCTGTTTGATGCGCTTACCACAGCGCATAGCAACAAAGCAGTACTTGAACATTTTGCGGATAAGCTTGGAAAACAGGTGTCGGATCTGCTGTCGGGATAACACTAAGTCTAAGCGATCCAACCTATCTCCTGGATGTCGTCACAATCTATTCTGATCGCGCAATAAATTGCGCTCCTACAAAAAACCAGGCGCCTGCACACAACCCACGTAAGGGCTCGACTTTTCGGGCGATCAGGCCACCTACCAGCATCGTTCACTGCTTCTGCAAATGCGCGATGGGCACTTCCACCTGCTGCGGGCGGTTCAACAACGTCAGCAGCAGCAGGGCGCGGTCCTGGCCTTTTAGCTCGGTAAGCTGGGCCAACTGGCCTTTGAAAGCCCCCTCAGTAACTTCCACTACATCCCCCACGCAAAAATACGCCTCCTGCGCGGTCTCTTTATCCATCAGGTGCTGGCACAGCGTATCCACAATATGCTCAGGCACCACGGCGGGCTGGTCGCCGAAGGTCACCAGCTTCAAAACCCCCCGCGTGGAACGAATAGGGCGCCAGTTACTTGCCACCTGGTCTAACCTGATAAACAGGTAGTGCGGAAAGAGCGGCTCGGTGACCCACACCAGCTTGCTGCGGCGTTTTCGCTGCACCGCCAGCACCGGATGGAAGACATGATAGCCCTGGTTTTCCAGCTGCTCAGCAGCACGGAAAGATTCGCCCCCCTTACACTGGATAAGGTACCATTGCGCGCATTCCGCGTTGGCTTGGCTAGCATGAAGGCTCATGGCGCTCCTGGCGTTATAATGAGTTGAAGCACAGGGTTTGATACCTCTACGGTCAACGGGCATTGTAACAAAAACGCAGCGGCCCAACGCAGCGCAAATCAAGACCAGGGCAAGGGAAAGCGCCCGGAACAATCCCCGGGCGGTAGCGTGCCCGGACGCTTTATAAGACAGTCTGGTTCAGAAACGGAGCACCATGGAAGTAGCGGCGATATTTACCCTCATGGTGGTGGTTGCCACCTTAGCCGCCCTCGCGCTTACCCGCATTGCCCCCGACGCAATTCTGATGGCCGCTCTAGGCTGCCTCGTCATCAGCGGCACGTTATCCCCCGCCCAAGCGCTACAAGGGTTTTCCAACCCAGGGGTGATCACCATTGCCACGCTCTACGTGGTTGCCGCAGGGTTAAAAGAAACCGGTGCCATTCAATGGCTCGCCCATCTTTTGCTGGGCCAACCCTCAAAGCTGCGTCAGGCCCAACTGCGCGTGTTGCTACCCGCCGCCGGGCTGAGTGCGTTCATGAACAACACCACCGTGGTCGCCATGTTCATCCCCGCAATACAGGAGTGGGCCACACGGCTGAAACTGCCGCCGGGCAAGCTACTGCTACCGCTCAGCTACGCCGCGATTATCGGCGGCACCTGCACCTTGATTGGCACCAGCACCAATCTGGTAGTGGATGGCCTGCTGCAAAGCGAGCGCGGCGTCAGCCTTTCGATGTTTTCACTGGCCTGGGTTGGCGTACCGCTGGTCTTGGTAGGCGGCACCTTTCTGTATTTTTGTACCAACCGCCTGCTGCCGGAACGCCAGGGCGTGCTTGAGCAGCTCGAACAGGCCCGCGAATACGTGGTAGATGTCGAGGTAGAAGCCAAAGGCCCCCTGGTGGGTAAAACCATTGCGGACGCTGGCTTGAGCAGCTTGGCCAACGGATACCTGGCGGATATCGAGCGCAACGGCGAGTTGCTCAACGACATCCCCCAAGAAACCACGCTGCAAGCGGGCGACATTCTCATGTTTATTGGCGCACCGGAATGCGCCCGCGAGCTACGCCGTATTCGGGGCCTGAAGCCCGCCAGTGGTGATATACACAAGCTGGATATTGCCCACCACCGGCGCTGCCTGGTGGAAGCCGTTATCGGACCGGACTTTGGCGGGCTAGGGCAGACCGTCAAGGCGTCGCGCTTTCGCTCCCGCTACCAGGCCGTAATATTGTCCATTTCACGCCACGGCAAAAGCGTGCCCGGCAAGCTGGGGGCGGCAACGCTACAAGTCGGTGATACCTTGCTGCTGGAAACCACCCACGACTTTGTCGACCAGTACCGCTACCGCAAAGATTTTCTGCTCGTCAGCAGCCTGAATGACTCCACACCGCCGGATTTTCGCAAAGCCCCCGTGGCGCTTGGCATATTGGCGAGCATGGTGATACTCAGCGCCACTGGGCTGCTGTCGATTCTGGAAGCCGCGTTGCTGGCAGGTGGCGGCATGGTCGCCACCCGCTGTGTACCGGTCAGTAAAGCACGCCGCTATATCGACCTTTCCGTACTCGTCGTGATTGCCGCTTCGTTTGCGCTGGGCGCAGGCATGACCGAAACCGGCGCCGCCGCCCAGGTCGCCCAATGGCTACTGCTCGCCGATGACCTGGCCCCCTGGGCCGCGCTGGCACTGGTCTACTTGTTGACCGTAGCGTTCACCGAGCTGATTACCAACAACGCCGCCGCCGTGCTGATGTTTCCTATTGCCGTCTCGGTCGCGGACCAGCTAGGGGTCAACTTTCTACCCTTTGCTATTGCCATCATGTTTGCCGCCTCCGCCAGCTTCATGACGCCGCTGGGCTACCAGACCAACCTGATGGTCCTCGGCCCCGGCGGCTACCGCTTCAGCGACTACCTGCGCCTCGGCGCGCCCCTCAGCGCCATTGTGGCCGTCACGGTGATTACCCTGGTGCCACTGGTATGGCCGTTTTAACCACAGCTTGAAGCTTGAAGCCGGAAGAAAAACCACCCAAGACAGGTGTTGGGAGTGACTTCCAGCTTCCAGCTTCAGGCTTCCAGCTAGTTATTAAGGATCTTTTGTGACTGCTTTTATCTCGAATGAACGACGCGCCCGCCTGATCGAAGGCGTACATGCCGCCGGGCGTGAGGTCATGGCGGTTTATAAGCAGGATTTCTCCGTCGAGACCAAGGAAGACCAAAGCCCGCTCACCGAGGCGGATATGGCCGCGCATCACTCGCTGGTAGCACTGCTGGAGAACCTTACCCCTGGCGTGCCAGTGCTCTCCGAAGAGTCTGCCGAAGTGCCTTTTGCCACTCGCCAGAGCTGGGAGCGTTACTGGCTGATCGACCCGCTGGACGGCACCAAGGAATTCATCAACAAGAACGGTGAATTCACCCTCAATGTGGCGCTGGTAGAAAACGGCGTGCCGGTGTTCGGCATCGTCTACGCGCCGGTACTGCAAACCACCTGGGTAGGGCAGGTAGGCGGAGAGGTGTTCAAGATCGCACAGGGCATTTACATCAATATTCAAGCGCGTGAACTGCCAGACCCCGAAACGGCGCCCTGGAAGGTGGTCGGTAGCCGACGCCACGGCGCGGAAATCTTCGAAGCCTTCTGCAGCGGCCTGCCTACCCAAGAGTGCGTCTCGATGGGTAGTTCTATCAAGCTGTGCCTGGTGGCGGAAGGCAACGCGGATCTCTACCCGCGCCTTGCCCCCACCTCCGAGTGGGATACCGCCGCCGCCCAGGCCATCGTCACCGCCGCCGGTGGCGAGGTGCTAAACGCCGAGACCCTGGAGCCGTTACGCTGCAACCAGCAGGAAAGCGTGCTCAACCCGTACTTCATCGTATGCGGCCAACGCGACCCACGCTGGGAAGAAGCGCTAAAGAAAGTAACGGGCTCGTAGGAACCCGACTTTGTCGAGCGATCAAACTACCGACAAGCACGCACCAACGGCAGCACCCAACAGGTTTTTGTAGGAGCACGACTTCGTCGAGCGATCAGACCATCTACAAGCACCAAACACGCGGCACCACGACAGCACCATGTCAACGTAGAGCCAACAATAAATAAAATGTATCATGCCGATAAATTACAACCAGCCACGCAGCCTAGCGGCATGGATCGCTTTACCACGGCGCTGCAGGGCAACCGTTACTAGTAGGGCATGGGAATGCGTCCGTTAAAATCCCCGGGCGGTAGCGTGCCTAACCGTTTAAATATGAAAGGTTACAGAGAGTGAGCATGGAGCATCCCCCACGTAGTACCTACCACGATGATGAAATTTCACTGGTAGATTTAGCCAAGATCCTTATTTATCGCCGTTGGTGGTTTCTGGGCGCCTTTTTAATAGTAGTGCTAGCATCATTGAGCTGGGTATTGCTTAA
Source organism: Halomonas sp. Mc5H-6 (assembly GCF_024124705.1). Classification (NCBI taxonomy): domain Bacteria; kingdom Pseudomonadati; phylum Pseudomonadota; class Gammaproteobacteria; order Oceanospirillales; family Halomonadaceae; genus Halomonas; species Halomonas sp. Mc5H-6. The sequence continues at coordinate 225,512 of NZ_JAMXSI010000006.1, read as the reverse complement.
AAATACCGAAATTCAGGATGGAACAATAAAGTACCAATACACCACGCAATTAGCGGTTGGTTATAAAACACCAACGGAGCTTATCGAACCACTTCTCTCGATAGAAGAGCAACTAAACGGCGCTATCATACCGACGGTAAAGCAAGGGTCTGACGAGTTTTCAAGTTTAAATGTTGACTTAAAATATAACGACGGCTCAAACATTATTTCCCTAGTGACTCAAGCTAGCGAAGGGCAAAATCGCAGCGTTACAGATTTTCACCAAGCATTAATAGAGCCCATTGTCGAAAGGCATGATCGCTTACTAAAAAACTTGAATCAGCAGCCTTCATCGTTTTTCCAAGATGGCAGCCAAACACAGCAGCTAGTGCCTTCAGAGCGGGTTTCGTTGGCCGTTAAAACACCTCAGACTACATTGCCACAAGGCCCAAATGCCAAATTAATAATCGTACTAGGCATCGTCTTAGGCGGAATAGTAGGTGTAATAGTCGCATTTTTTACCGAGTTCGCTGCCAAAGTTCGTGAAAGCATAAAACAAGAAGTGGTTTAAATGAATTTTTCAAAGTACAGTCATTACTAGGAACTATATGAGCGAATATTCCCTGTTTACCTCCGAGTCCGTCTCCGAAGGCCATCCGGATAAAATTGCCGACCAGATTTCCGATGCGGTGCTGGATGCCATTATTGCCCGTGACAAACAGGCGCGCGTTGCCTGTGAAACCCTGGTCAAGACCGGTGTCGCGATCATTGCCGGTGAAATCAGCACGAATGCCTGGGTGGACCTTGAGACCCTGGTACGTGATGTGATTACCGAGATTGGCTATACCTCATCGGATGTAGGCTTCGATGGCGCCACCTGTGGCGTGGTCAACCTGATCGGTAAACAGAGCGTCGATATTGCCCAGGGCGTTGACCGTAGCAAGCCGGAAGATCAGGGCGCGGGCGATCAGGGGTTGATGTTTGGCTACGCCACCAACGAGACCGACTCCTTCATGCCGGCGCCGATCCATTACTCGCATCGTCTGGTGGAACGCCAGGCCGAGCTGCGCAAGAACGGCCTGCTGCCTTGGCTGCGCCCGGATGCCAAGAGCCAGGTGACCTTCCGCTATAATGAGCAAGGCCAACCCTGTGGCGTCGATGCCGTGGTGCTCTCCACCCAGCACGATCCGGATATCGACCAGGAAGACCTGCGTACCATGGTCAAACGGGAAATTATCGAGCAGGTGATTCCCGCCGAATGGCTCGATGAAGATACCCAATACCACATCAATCCGACCGGCAAGTTCGTGATTGGCGGCCCGGTGGGCGACTGTGGCTTGACTGGCCGCAAGATCATTGTCGATACCTACGGTGGCATGGCACGCCATGGCGGCGGCGCCTTCTCGGGCAAGGACCCGTCCAAGGTTGACCGCAGCGCGGCCTATGCGGGGCGCTATGTGGCGAAAAACATCGTGGCGGCGGGCCTCGCCGACAAATGTGAAATCCAGATCTCCTACGCGATCGGCGTGGCCGAGCCAACCTCCGTGTCCATCGATACCTTCGGTACCGGCAAGGTGAGTGATGCCCAGATCGTCAAACTGGTGCGTGAGCATTTTGATCTGCGTCCTTTCGCGATTACCCGAATGCTCGACCTGCTTCACCCGATGTACCAGTTGACCGCCGCCTACGGACACTTCGGCCGTGAGCCATTTGAGCACAGCTACCATTGGGTCGATGATAAAGGCCATACCCAGCAAGAGACGTTTATCGCCTTCCCTTGGGAAAAAACTGATAAAGCAGACGCTGTAAGGGATGCGGCTGGACTGTGCTGAAAGCAATAAACGAGAAAGTACAATCTTTAAAAGAGCACGGTGGCTTCCGTCGTTATGCGGCAAACACCTCATGGATGATGTGCGAAAAAATCCTGCGCATGTTCGTAGGCTTGTTTGTCGGCATCTGGGTGGCACGTTACCTGGGGCCGGAACAGTTCGGGCTGCTTAGCTACGCACAGAGCTTTGTCTTCCTGTTTACTGCCATAGCCACCCTGGGGCTGGACGGCATCGTCGTTCGAGAGTTAGTGAAAGACCAAAGCCGCAGAGACGAACTGCTCGGCACAGCTTTTGGGCTTAAGTTCATCGGTGCCTTTTTAATTCTGCCGGTGCTATGGCTTGCGGTGCAGATAACGAGCAACGACTCGTACACCAATCTGCTGGTGTTTATTATTGCCTCCGCCACTATCTTTCAAAGCTTCAACGTCATCGACTTTTACTACCAGGCAAGGGTGAAGTCTAAGTACGTTGCCTTGGCGAATGGCGTGGCGCTGGGCACGTCTAGCGCCATAAAGATAGCGCTGATCTTGAATGAGGCCCCACTGATAGCGTTTGCCATCATGGTGACTTTCGACGCTTTTATACTTTCACTGGGTTTAATCTTCTTTTACATAACCTCTTCCCGAAAGAGGCTTTTGGGTTGGAAATTCAGCGCAGTCACCGCTAAGCAATTACTCAAAGACTCCTGGCCTTTAATCCTTTCGGGCCTAGTCATTTCGGTTTACATGAAAATAGACCAGGTGATGATCAAGGAAATGCTTAACGCAGATGCCGTGGGCCAGTACGCTGCAGCCGTTCGCCTGAGTGAAGCTTGGTACTTTATCCCCATGGTGATTGCCAACTCGTTATTTCCAGCGGTTATCAACGCTAAAAAGAACAGTGAAGAGCTTTATCTGCAAAGACTACAACGCTTATACACACTCATGGTGTGGATAGCGATTGGCATTGCCTTGCCGATGACATTTCTCAGCGATTGGTTGATCACCCTACTTTATGGACTGGAATATCAAAAAACCGCAGGTGTGCTGATGATGCATGTTTGGGCAGGGTTATTTGTTTTTTTAGGGGTCGCTAGTGGCAAATGGTTGTTAAACGAAAATTTACAGCTTTACTCGATGTTTAATACATCTGTAGGAGCCATAGCCAATGTAGGGCTGAACCTCTTCTTTATTTCATATTTTGGGGTATATGGCGCTGCCGTTGCAACACTGATCTCCTATGGTGTGGCTGCATACTTTATGCTGTTCGTATGGCGCCGAACTAGAGAGAACTTTTATTTGGTCACAAAATCATTTCTGCCAGGTAGTTTAATTAATGTTAAAAAATATGGTTAAAAATCTACTTCCAAATTGGCTGCTAACTTGGATGCGATCAGCGAAAAATGATTTTTTTGATGGATATGCAAGAAAGTCATATTCACAAGAAGGTGAGGATCTCATATTGATGAGATTTTTTGAAAATAAAGATGACGGATTTTATGTTGATGTAGGTGCGCATCATCCAAAACGCTTCTCTAATACCTACCTCTTTTACAAAAAAGGTTGGTGCGGTATAAATATAGATGCCAAGCCAGGGAGTATGGAGGCTTTCAAAGAAAAAAGATGTAGAGATATTAACATTGAAAAGCCTATTTCTGAAAAGCCAATGACCCTGACATACTATATGTTTAATGAGCCCGCGCTGAACGGGTTTTCGAAAGAAATTTCAGAGTCTCGTGACGGGGTTAATGGGTTTAAAGTCGAATCAAAAATAAAATTAAACACCGAGCGGCTCGACCGGATATTAGACGAATACATTTCCCCAGGCACAGAAATTGATTTTTTATCTATAGATGTAGAAGGACTAGATTTCGAAGTGATAAAGTCTTTAGACTTGGCGAGGTACAACCCAAAATTTATTTTAGTTGAGATTTTAGGTTCAAGTTTAAGCGAGCTTTTGGATTCTGAGATCTCTCAGTACTTACTAAGTTATGGCTATAAATTATACGGTAAGGCTGTAAATACGGTCTTTTTCAAAAAATAAATTATTTTTAATAAAGCTTAAGGCTCGCGAAGTGCTGTATTGATTAGCTTTTTTACAGAGCGTCTTCGATGGCCGATTCTCTCAAATTATAGCAGCTGCATGCAGTGAACGGGCAGTATGGTAAGCAGCGGATACGGAAAGCTACCGTTCTAGCTCATGGAGCAATAACAGGCTATTTTATTCTGCAACTGCTTCCAGATCAGCTTTCCCATTCGCTCTAGAAAGATCTTGTGGCAGGCTTTGCGCTTCTTGATCTGGTGCTCACCTTCGGAGAAGGTAATCTGACGCGTGGTGGAAATGGTCCTATTTTGTTGGTGATGGCCGTATTATTGCTGATTTTGGAGGCTTATTCAGAGTCGCCCTAAAAGTTACTCAGTTTGAAAAGGTACTTGATAAGTGGAAAGCTTGAAAAGCTACGCTCCCGTCGTTTTGTTTGTATATAACAGGCCGAGACACACCAAGCAAACAGTGGATGCGCTTAAACTTAATGATGGTGCTAAAAAAACAGATTTAATTATTTACTCTGATGCGCCAAAAAATGATGAATCGAAACCTCAGGTTAACTCAGTACGTGATCATATAAGAAAAATTGACGGCTTTAAGTCGGTACGCATAATTGAGCGTGAAGAAAATTGGGGTCTTGCACAATCTATAATTCAAGGTGTCACAGAGGTTGTTAATCAATACGGTAAAGTCATCGTATTGGAAGACGATATAGTAACCAGCCCTGCCTTTCTTCAGTTTATGAACCAAGCTTTGAAATTTTATGAAAACGAGAAAAAGGTCTGGCACATCAGTGGGTGGAACTATCCTATAGACTTTAAAGAGGTTGGCGACGCTTTTTTGTGGCGGGGAATGAATTGCTGGGGGTGGGCCACATGGGCAGATCGCTGGCAGTATTTCGAGAAAGATCCTGAAGCACTAATCAGCGAATGGACTGATGAAGAAAAATCACGTTTTGATTTAGATGGTACAGGTTTATATTGGAGTCAAGTAGAAGCCAATGCTAATGACGAAATAAATACTTGGGCGATTTTCTGGTATGCAACGATTTTTTATAACCAAGGTATTTGCTTAAATCCTTCAGTTAGCTATGGCGAGAATATCGGGCATGATGGTACTGGTGTCCACTGTGGTGTTGATACCACCCACTTTGTCGGTGAACTGAATAATAAAATAGATATAGTTTTTCCATCTCAGATCTATGAGTCTACGGATGCTGTCATGAAGATCAAAGAATTTCAAAAAGGCTTGAAGAGGCCCTTTGCAGTTCGTGTTCTAAGTAAAATAAGTACTATTCTAGTTGGTAGACGACTCCTGTGATTGTAAGTTAATCCACAGTTAAAATTTATGTTGTTAGTTAATTGAAATAACGGCGAAAAGAAAATGAAATGTAAAGTGTGTCATAAAGATAATGAGAAGTGTTTTTCTTCTGTCATAATGAATAAATATGAAATAGATTATTTTCATTGCGATCATTGTGATTTCCTGCAAACAGAAGAGCCGTACTGGTTAGATGAAGCCTATGCTCAGTCCATTAACGTTTCAGACACTGGATATATGGTTCGCAACTTGTTTTACTCCAAGCGCTTAACGATATTGTTGTATTTTCTGTTTGGGAAAAATGGTCGTTATGTTGACTATGCCGGTGGTTATGGGGTTTTCGTCCGGTTAATGCGTGATATCGGATTTGAGTTCTACTGGGATGATAAGTATACCACTAACTTGTTTTCCACTGGCTTTGAGTGGAATGGGGTTGATAAAGTTGAAGCGGTGACGTTGTTTGAAGCTTTTGAGCATTTTATAGACCCAATTGGAGAGCTTAATAAGTTGAGAAATATCTCCGATACCATAATTTTTACGACGGACTTACATCCGGATCCCGTGCCAAAACCTAACGAATGGTGGTATTACGGCTTAGATCACGGTCAGCACATCTCTTTCTATTCGAAGAAAACCTTTAATGAAATTTCCAATCAGTTAGGAATGTATTATTTGAATTCAGGGTCTTTGCATATATTGAGTAAGCATCAAGTTTCTGACTGGAAGTTGGATTCTACTAGGTTAGTAAAATTTGGTTTGGATAAAATTATCTGTAAGTTAATGGAGTCAAAAACATGGTCTGACCATGAGAGAATGTCAAAGAACGTTGAATGATAGTTTGTTTTAGTTTAATTTTCAGCTTTATTTCATGGCTATATTTTAGGGCTTTATTTTGCAAAAAACGTAATTTATAAATTAAAATTTTTATTTTACGGAACGCTTCTTTTTATCATTGAAGATGAGTTAAATTTTTTTTATAATCTTGGGTTTAGAGTCGGAACAAATATAAATAGATAGGTTTGTTTAAAGGCTATCACTAAATCATGCTTTTCTCCATTGTGGTCTATTATTAATAGCCAATCAAATTGGCTATTAAGTTCCAGCAAAAAAAGAGGGTTTTAAATTTGAAGCCTTTAGAAAAATCAAATATTTTGATAGTAGGTCTTGTTCGAAATTGTGCTAAAGATATTGAAATTAACGTAAATAATATAGAGGCGTCTTTTTGTAACGCAAAAAGTGTAAAGCTTTATCTTTTGGAGTCTGATAGTACCGATAGTACTTGCCAAATTTTGAGTCGGCTATCAACGACTAAAGTGAACTTTTCGTTCAAGTCGTTAGGGAGACTGAGTGATGAAATTCCAAAGCGAACGGCTCGGATTGCATTCTGTAGGAATTATTGTGTTAAGCAAATAAAAGAAAATCCTGAATATGACGATATCGATTATGTTGCTATCGCGGACATGGATGGAGTAAATAATAAGCTTCGCGCTGAGGCGGTGGGCAGTTGCTGGAATCGTGATGATTGGGACGTTTGTGCTGCGAATCAGTTGGGGCCATATTATGATATTTGGGCCTTGCGACATAAACTGTGGTCTCCAAATGACTGTTGGCAGCAGGCAGAGTTTTTACGTTCCTATGGAGCGAGTCATTTTAAATCTGTTGTGGCTTCTGTTTACAGTCGGATGGTTTGTGTTTCTCCATCGTCGGAGTGGATCGAGGTAGAGTCAGCTTTTGGAGGACTAGCAATTTATCGGAAAGAGGCTTTAGTGTCGGTAAAATATAATGGGTTGACAGAAAATGGCGAAGAAATTTGTGAACATGTTGCAGCTCACGCACAAATCCGTTCATTAGGGGGGCGAATATTTGTCAATCCAGCTCTGATAAACGCAGAATTTGTTGAGCACTCTCGGTATGTCTTAAAATTTGGTTTAGCTCGCTTCTGGATTAGCTGCCAAATCCGAGCGTTGGCTTTGCATTTAAAGTTAATGCCGGTTATCTATAAGATTAGATTAATCATTAATAAACCGGTTTCAAAAAGATAGATGCCTTCGGTTTAGTCAGTGGTTGGTCGCGCTGCATAGTTATTAGAAAAACAGGGAATCACAAATGCTCCTGAATAGTGAAAAATCTGTATGAAAAAAGCACTAATCACCGGTATCACCGGCCAAGACGGCTCCTATCTTGCCGAATTTCTCCTGGAAAAAGGCTACGAAGTCCACGGCATCAAGCGTCGCGCCTCGTTGTTCAACACTCAGCGTGTAGACCACATTTACCAGGATCCTCACGTAGAGCACCAGAACTTCGTGCTTCATTACGGTGATCTTACGGACTCTTCTAACCTTACCCGTATTCTGCAAGAGGTGAAGCCAGATGAGGTGTACAACCTGGGTGCGCAATCCCACGTAGCCGTTTCTTTTGAAGCGCCGGAGTACACAGCGGATGTAGTCGCAATGGGCACGTTGCGAATTCTGGAAGCTATTCGGCTATTAGGCCTGGAGAAGAAAACTCGATTTTATCAAGCTTCTACTTCAGAGCTGTATGGGTTGGTGCAGGAAACCCCGCAGAAAGAGACGACACCGTTCTACCCGCGCTCACCCTACGCCGTGGCTAAGCTCTACGCCTACTGGATCACAGTGAACTACCGCGAAGCCTATGGCATGTATGCCTGTAATGGTGTTTTGTTCAACCATGAATCTCCACGTCGTGGTGAAACCTTTGTTACTCGCAAAATCACACGTGGCCTGGCTAATATTGCGCAAGGGTTGGAAGATTGTCTGTACATGGGCAACATGGATGCACTTCGCGATTGGGGCCACGCAAAAGACTATGTGCGTATGCAGTGGATGATGTTGCAGCAGGAGCAGCCGGAAGATTTTGTGATCGCCACCGGTAAGCAGTATTCCGTACGCGACTTTATCGAATGGTCCGCTAAAGAGCTGGGTATTACACTGCGCTTTGAAGGTGAGGGCATTGAAGAGGTGGCTGTTGTCGATGCTATTGAGGGCGAAGATGTACCAGCGCTCAAACTGGGTGATGTAGTTGTACGTGTGGATCCTCGCTACTTCCGCCCCGCTGAAGTGGAAACTCTGCTGGGTGATCCGACGAAAGCTAAGGAAAAGCTGGGCTGGACACCGGAAATCACTACGCAGGAAATGTGCGCTGAAATGATTGCAGATGATCTTAAAACCGCCAAACGGCATTCGCTGTTAAAACAACACGGTCACGAAGTAATGCTTTCGGTGGAGAACTAATCAGTTATGGTAAAGCAACGTGTATTTGTCGCCGGGCACAAGGGAATGGTTGGTTCTGCACTGCTGCGCCGACTTGAAAACGATGAAAATGTAGAGTTGGTCACTCGAAATCGTGCCGAGTTAAACTTGTTGGACCAATCCGCAGTACTGGCTTTTTTCCAGCAGGAAAATATCGATCAGGTATACTTGGCGGCCGCAAAGGTGGGCGGTATTCATGCTAACAATACCTACCCGGCGGAGTTCATTTACGAAAACCTGATGATGGAAGCCAATATCATCCACGCCGCCCACATGGCTGATGTTCAGAAGCTATTGTTCCTTGGGTCCTCCTGTATCTACCCGAAAATGGCTGAGCAGCCAATGAAAGAAGAGGCGCTTCTGACAGGCACTTTGGAGCCCACTAACGAACCCTACGCAATAGCTAAAATCGCGGGTATCAAGTTGTGCGAAAGCTACAATCGACAGTATGGTCGCGACTACCGAAGTGTAATGCCTACCAACCTTTACGGCGATAACGATAACTTCCATTCAGAAAACAGCCATGTAATCCCTGCCATGATGCGGCGCTTTCACGAAGCGAAAGAAGCAGGGGCGCAGGAAGTGGTGGTATGGGGCAGCGGCAAGCCTATGCGAGAATTTTTGCATGTACATGATATGGCTGCTGCCAGTGTGTACGTGATGAATCTGGATAATGAAACCTACCAAGCTAATACCAAACCAATGCTATCGCACATCAACGTGGGAACCGGATTGGACTGTACTATTCGCGAATTGGCTGAAACCATAAAGCGTGTTGTTGGGTTTGAAGGTGAGTTAGTATTTGATACCAGCAAACCGGACGGTACGCCACGTAAGTTGATGGATGTGTCTCGATTGAAAGCTTTGGGGTGGGAAGCGAGCATTCCGTTGGAAGAAGGCTTGCAGCAGACTTACGACTGGTTCCTGATGCATCAGAAGCAACTGCGAAACTGATTCCAATTTTTAAAGACTAACCTATGATAACTTCTAACTATTCTACCACTCGTCGCTTGACCACTGATAAACCAAGCTGCTTCGAAACCTCGACTAATGGTCCTTCAACCTCGTTCAAAACCCCCGAAGGCAAACAAAAATTTTTCGAAGGGGGGCTACGAACTCAAGGCTGGTTCAAAATAGGCAGCTATGACAAGCCTGTGATTACTGTGGTTACGGTCGTGTACAACGGTGCTCAGTTCTTGGAAGACACTATTAAGAGTGTGATCGAGCAAAGCTATGATAATGTTGAATATATTATCGTTGATGGTGGCTCAACTGATGGCACCTTAGATGTTATTAGGAAATATGAAGGTGCCATAGATTATTGGGTTAGCGAAGCTGATAAGGGTATTTATCATGCCATGAATAAGGGAATTGAGCTAGGTAGTGGCGACTGGTTTAATTTTATGAATGCAGGAGATACGTTCTTTAGTAGTGATTTGTTTTCTTGTATTATTGGACCGTCTATAAATGAATATGATTTAATTTATGGAGATTTGGTGATCATTGATGGTGGCAAGAAAAATTTACAAAGTGCTAAAAGTTTTAAATTACTTTCTTTGTTTTTCTGGAGTACTAGAGTAGCCTGCCATCAGGCAGTTTTTGTTAATAAAAATGTTATTCCCTTTTATGATACTAAATATAAATTGAAATCTGAGCTCGATTGGTATTTCAGCTTATTAGCAAATAAGGCAAAAGTTAAATATTTCAATATGCCTATATGTCAGTATTTGGCAGGTGGTGTTTCTGAACAAAATTTCTCTATTGAAATGAAGGAGACGGTTGCAGTTTTGTTTAGAAGAAATCCCTTTTTAGTTTTTCTTCATTTCCCAGTTTTTAGCTATAAAATTTTTAGAAGGATTTTTTTGTGATAAGTTTTATAATGATGGCTAAGAATGAAAAAGACAGGATAAAATATGCCATTGATGGCATATTAGAGAGTGGCTTTGAAGACTTTGAATTGATAGTAATTGATGATCATTCAGAAGATGATACATATAATATAGTTAAAAGTTACGCTGCTGTAGATAAAAGAATAAAGCTCTATAAAAATAAATATATCGGTAAGGTCGAAGGGACTAACTACGGGTATGAATTGAGTTCCGGAGACCTGGTAAAATGCATTGATGCTGATGATATTTTGGATAGCCAGTTTTTTGATTGTCTCCAGGACATAATGCCTGGTTGTTCCCATTGCCATGCTGCTAACATCGTATCTAATAATCTAGACTACATTGCAAAGTATAATGTTAATCATGGCATTGTTGATCTAAACTTTGAGGAAGTTACTTCAAGGTTAGTTAGTTTACCAAAGTGGTGCTGGACTTTCAGTAGAGAGGTTGCTGATAAAATCTTTCCCCTACCTAGCGATATGCCTATTGAAGATATTTGGATGTCGATAAGAGCTAAGCAATATTCAGAGAAAATCCTGGTTACTGATAAGCCGCTCTATTTATATCGTCAACATAAAGGTCAAGATTATGGGGGTATTCTGAATTATGGCTTTGATGTGGTTGAGCTACGTGCTTGGAGATCAATTAAGACCATACAACTCCTTGAGTTGATGAACGAGTATAGCTATATTGACTTTTCTTACCTTAAGAATTATCTAAATTTGTGCGTTAGTAGAGCTAGCCTTAAAGCTATTTTGTTTAGCGATCTAGTTTTAAGAGATAAAGCAAAATTGGTTCTTATCTTGCACTTTCCAAGCGCTGCATCCGTTTTTACTAAGATAAAGTGGTGGTTCGATGGACGATGTCAGTAATAAAAAAAATAAGTTAATCCCACTTCTTTTTCTCACCAGCTTTTTTTTTGTTTTTATAAGTTACGATTTTTATCATGTCAGAGTTTCTGACTTAATGCTTCTTGCGATAACCCCAGTTATTTTCTTTAGAAGTTTTAGAAAATCGCTTTTCTTTTTTTCATTCTTGTTTTTGTCAATTTTTGTTTTTTCAGATTTAATAACTCTTTATTGTGGGGGCGGGTCTTTAGGAACTGATGTTATTTTTTATTATAAATACATCACTATATTTATTATTTTTTTCGCTACAACCATAATGTTTTCTGAACGCAATTATTTTTATTTTTATGCAAAAGCTTTTGTCTTTTTGATGTGTGTGCTCGTGCTCTGGGTCATCTATTCAAAGTGGTTTTCAGGTGGGGCTTATTTAGATAGTAATGGTAGGCCGAGTTTTCCTTTCTCTAGGGATTTCCGAACTTCTGATGCACACCTTTACTCTGCTATCCTTGGCCTGGGTTTTATTTTTTATTACCTTTACTGTAGGAGGTATTTAAAATATTATGTAGTTTACGATGTTTTTTTCTTTTTCACATTTCCTATATCTCTTTTAGCTACTGGTAGTAGATCTGGTATTGCAGCCGTTTTATTTTTCTCAGCTTTTTTTTGTTTTTTATTATTTGTCAGATTTATTTTTAGCTTTAAGCTTCGGCGTAATTATTTGGTTATTCTTTTTCTAAGCTTTGTGTTGGCATTAATTGTATTTAATTTTCTTGTAAGTTACGGGGGTGTGTATAGGGCTTTAAATTTTAATTTTTTATCTGATGAAAGTTCTAGTATAAGATATTTGTTTCTCTTATCTGCTATTGAGACTGCTTCTGAAAATGGTTATTTATTTGGTGCAGGCATACTAGGTTCTAGCGGATATTTTTATGATGGCATTATATCAATACTAGTTGCTCATGGTGGTTTTCTTGCTTTTTCAGTTTTTGTTTTCATGATCAGTTATTATGTTTTTTTATCATTTGGCCTATGTAGTGTTTCTTTTTATTCTAGAGCTTTATTAGTTTCTTTTGTTCTTTCTTTTGTTTTTTTGAATATCATCACTGAGTACATATATGTTACGCGTGGTGCTATACCAATGATTTCTATGGTTGTCTTTTCTTGGTATCACACCAAAAATAATAGTAAAATATTATTAATATAGTGTTGGTTTTTTTTAATCTATGAGGGTTTTATGCTTCTTCCGCTTATAATTGCTGGAGGTACTGGTTCACGACTGTGGCCTTTGTCTCGTCAGCAAAATCCCAAGCAGTTTCTGAAGCTTTGCGGCAATAGTACGCTGTTGCAGCAAACTTTGTCGCGTCTGAATGGGCTTGATATTGCCTCTTCGGCGATCATTTGCAACGAAGATCACCGTTTTATGGTTGCCGAGCAGTTGCGACAGTTGGCGGTTTCTAATGCAAGTATTATATTGGAACCCGTTGGGCGTAACACCGCTCCAGCAATCGCACTCGCTGCCCTGAATGCGGCCGTAAACGGGGAAGATCCCGTGCTTCTGGTGTTGGCGGCTGATCATTACATTGCTGATGATGACGCGTTTCAGCAAGCGCTTCAGGCTGCGGAGGTGCTAGCGCTCAAAAACAAACTTGTGACATTTGGCATTGTGCCTACTCATGCTGAAACCGGCTATGGCTACATTCAAAGAGGGGCATCACTCCCAGACCAGGGCTTTGAGGTAGCGCGGTTCGTTGAAAAACCTGATTCTAGTACTGCCAAAGGTTATTTGGACGCTGGTGATTACTACTGGAACAGTGGCATGTTTATGTTCAAGGCGAGTGTTTACTTGCAAGCACTACGCGAATATCGGCCAGACATTTTAGATGCCTGTACCCGTGCATTTGAAGGGGGCAGCCATGACATGGATTTTGTGCGGGTAGATGAAGCTGCGTTTGCTGATTGCCCGGAAGAGTCGGTTGACTATGCTGTGATGGAAAACACGACTGATGCGGCTGTGATTCCGCTTGATGCGGGTTGGAGTGATATAGGTTCTTGGTCAGCCCTGTGGGAGATAGGTGATAAAGACTCCCAAGGTAATGTCTGTAAAGGTGATGTGTTACCCGTCAACACCCAGAACAGTCTGATCTATGCCGATCATAAGCTAGTGGCCACAGTCGGCGTGCAAGATCTGATTGTTGTCGAAACCAAGGATGCTGTGTTGGTTCTACATAAAGACAACGTTCAGGATGTTAAAAAGGTTGTTGAGACAATCAAAAACGATGGCCGTCATGAGCATATGAACCATCGAGAGGTGTACCGCCCTTGGGGTGTGTATGACTCGATCGATAAAGGTAATCGTTATCAGGTAAAGCGCATAACGGTTAAACCCGGTGCTAAGCTTTCGGTGCAGATGCACCATCATCGTGCTGAGCACTGGGTTGTCGTAAGCGGTACTGCAAAAGTGACCAAGGGCGATAAAACCTTTCTAGTGACTGAAAATGAATCTACCTTTATTTCTGTTGGTGAGGTTCATGCACTAGAAAATCCAGGTAAAATTCCGCTGGAGTTGATTGAAGTACAGTCAGGTAGTTATTTGGATGAAGATGATATCCTGAGATTTGAAGATAATTATGGCCGTCGATAGGGTGTTACTTGAAAATATCTATCATTACCGTCTGCTTTAATAGTGAGTTAACCATCCGGCATGCTATAGAGTCTGTCTTGGAACAATCCCACGCTGATGTTGAGTTTATCATCATTGATGGAATGTCAAATGATAAAACCATGGCAATAATAAATGGATATAAAAATAAAATTAATATTGTTATCTCAGAGCCTGATGAAGGTATCTATGATGCGATGAATAAAGGAGTGAAGTTAGCTACTGGAGACATTGTTGGAATACTAAATTCTGATGATTTTTATCTCCATGACAATGTGTTGAATGAAGTTAATAGTGAATTTGAAAGTGATAAAAAGATTGATGTCTTACTAGGTGATGTGGATTTTGTTGATGCTTCCGATCTTGAGAAATCTGTCAGACGTTATTGTGTGGGTGGTTTTAAGCCTTGGATGCTTAGGTTTGGCCTAATGCCACCGCATCCTGCTGTATTTGTACGCAGGTCAGCTTACGATAGAGTTGGCCTATATAAAAATAATTATCAGATTGCTGCAGACTTCGATTTTTTAACTCGATTATTACTTGTAGATTGTGCAGCTTACCTATCAAGTAATAAACTCTGGGTGCGAATGAGGACAGGTGGGGCTAGTACAAATGGTTTTAAAAGCAATTTGTTGGCAACTAAAGAGCTACAGCGATCTTTGAAAGAAAATAATGTGTACTCTAATTATTTTATGCTGCTTTTAAGGCTTCCCTATAAGTTTTTTCGTCAAGTCGTTTTTAAGTAACTTTTAAAGTTTTGGTTGACTGCTAATTGTTTGACCTGAGGCCTTGCGTTCATACCTAAATAGCGATGATATGCGTGAAGCACCCAGCCGTGTGTTGATGGAATCGCTCTGGCAGGCGGGCGCTAACGTCCAGGCCTACGATCCTGAGGCCATGGAGGAGAACCAACACCTTTATGCTAACCGTGAAGATCTCAGTCTGTGTAGCACAAAAGAGGATGCGCCAAGAGGCGCTGGTGCGTTGGTGATCGTCTCCGAGTGGCAAAGCTTCCGTGCACCTTACTTGGCGATGATTCAGCAGCAGCTTCGCGAGCCGTTCATTTTTGATGGTCGCAATATGTTTGATCCTGTACGGTTACCGCAAAAGGGCTTTGTGTACTATTCCGTAGGGCGCCAAGCAGTAGGCACGTAGTTGCCGTTATGATGATAATGATGGAAGTGATGGTAACCCATGAAGCGTGAGTATCAACGGCGTCATTCTCGGTGGTATGAAGTACTGCTATTAAGCCTGACGTTTCACCTTGTTGTAGGTATGTCGCTTGCCCTGTTACTACCTAGCCTGGAGCGCTGGGAGTGGGGGTTCTGGCAGTATATGCCGGATGTACGCAGTAATACGCTCATTGCCATTGGGCTGGCGTTTACGGCTTCGGCATTAACGCTTAGGCGTATGTCGCGGTTCCCGGGGGCGCAGCTGGGGGCCAATATCATGCCGACGGTTTCGATCGCGTTTTTGCTGGTCGTGGCCGTGCTGTTTTTTACCCGGGAGGGCTATACCCGCCAAGTGATGCTGAGTGGTTACCTGGTTAGCCTGGCCTGGTTTTACCTGGGCTATTTTTTGGGTCGGCGGTTTCGCAAGCTAAAGTTTGCCGTGGTGCCCTTTGGGGATGCTTCGCGGCTTAGTGGTAACGCCAATGTCGATTTAAGGGTTTTGGAAGCGCCGGAAATGAAAGGGCTACGGGTTGATGGCGTTGTGGCGGATTTACGCGCGCAAGACTTGCCGCCCGAGTGGGAGAAGTTTCTCGCCACCTGTACCTTGTGTCACATACCTGTTTATCACTACCGGCAAATTTCCGAGACGATTTCGGGCCGTGTGCAGATCGACCGTCTCTCGGAAAACGAATTTGGTAGCCTGCTGCCGCCATTATTTTACGTTGGCTTCAAGCGCGTGATGGATTTTCTGGCTGCAGTGATATTGCTACCTTTTTTATTGCCCGTATTGCTTGGGGTGGCTTTGCTCATCAAGCGGGATAGTCCAGGCCCGGTGTTTTTTATGCAGCCCCGCGTAGGCTACCGTGGCCGCTCGTTCAACATGTTCAAATTCCGCAGTATGTACCACGATATGAGCGGTGAAGATTTTACCATTTCAGGCAATGACCCGCGCATTACGCCGCTGGGGCGTATTTTACGGCGCTATCGGTTGGATGAGTTGCCGCAGCTGTTCAACGTGCTTCGCGGCGAGATGAGCTTTATCGGCCCGCGCCCGGAGTCTGAGTCGCTTTCTGAATGGTATGAGCAGGATGTGCCTTTCTTCAGCTATCGCCATGTCGTGCGGCCAGGCATTACCGGCTGGGCCCAGGTAGAGCAGGGCTATGCGGCTGAAGTGGAGGGTATGACACGCAAGCTGCAATACGATTTTTATTACATCAAGCACTGTTCGCTATGGCTGGATGTACTGATTGTGCTTAAGACGGTGCGTATTTTATGCACTGGTTTTGGATCACGGTAGTTGCTGATCGCCCAATGAATTGGGCTCTTACAACTCCCTCGGCCTAGCTCTTCAGGCGATGGTTATGGTTACTGATCGCTCAACAAGTTGTGCTCTTACGAGATCCTCTGTATTGGGTCTTGGTGGGTGCAGAGCTTGTTGGGCGTTTTTTGTTCTAAGGGTTTGGTAAATGCTGACCGCACAACGAATTTAGCTACTAAGGGGCGGGTGACGTCGTATGAGTGAATTTGGTATATCAACCAGCTTTGGTTGATTGAAAACCAGTCTCACCTACCTGGGGCCGTGTTTGGGCTGTGTCCCATGTGGCAATAAATTAAGAGGGTAGCAGCGTGATTTCTGGTATCCTACGCCCCCTAAAATGAACGCCTGATGGCACCTGATGAGGCTCGAACGATCCAGCAGGTTCATCTGGACGAACGAATAGCTTAATCAGGGGTAGCTTGGTAGATGCAAAGTAGTCGGGAAGAGCCGAAAAACGGGTGGATGGCTAAAAACCATGCCGTGGGGTGGGTTGCGTTAACCATCTACGCATTTGCGTGGCTGATTAACTTTGACGTTTCTCGTGCGGCGGAATCCGTTTTCATCCTGTGTTTCGTTATTGCATGGTTCAAGGAGCCTGATCCTGCCCTTAAATGGAACAAGGTATTCCTCCTGCTGATGGCGTTCGTGGCTCTCCAGGTAGGTGTGTATTTCTTTGCGGTTGACCGTTTCCCCGATGTGGCGGATGGCCAGGTAAAGGCGGCACGCCATATGACCAAGCTTTTCTTGTGTATTGCCGTGGCTTGGTGGCTTCGTGGGTCCGTGAATGCTGCCAAGTACTTGCTGCTGGTCTTTATAGCCGGGATTCTTGTTTCGCTGGTGTTGAACTCAAGCGTTGACGCATGGCGCGCGGGCCTGTCAGGCAGCCGTGTTGATTTCGGTTATACCAACGCGCAACACATTGCCTTTTACTTTGGTCTGTTGCTCATCATGGGGGCGGGGTGGCTTTTCAAATGCATAGGTACAGGCGACGCCAAGTATGAATGGGGAGCCGCACTTGCCTTGACGGTACTCGGTGTTGCGGGGGGCGTCGTGACGCAAACTCGGGCTGTCTGGTTGGCGCTGGGCCTGATATTTTTAGGTTTGATGGTCGTGGGCCTGCTGTGTCTACTCAAGCATAGGCGGTCATTGCCACGCTCAAAGCTGCTTTTGTCATGTGTCGTTGCGGTTGGCGTATTGGCGTTGTCGGTGAGCACGATAGCGCCTGTAATTGAAAAACGGTTCCTACAAGAACAGGAAGTAATGGAGGCTCTTGCGGCAGGAAAAATGGTGGATGTTCCCTTCACCAGTATCGGCATACGAGTGCATACTTGGTCGTACGCCTTGGACAAGATTCAGGAAAGGCCTCTGACGGGTTGGGGGGCCAAGAGTCGGGGTGCGCTCATTGATGAAGGTCCTTTCCCCGATTGGTTGAAAGTTAGGTTTGGTCATTTTCATAATTCTTACTTGGAATTGCTCCTGGCTTATGGCGTATTAGGCTTGGCGGCCATTGCCATTCTGACCGCGATGATTCTGAAAGGCACGGTGGCGTTGCTTGCTACACCTCACAGGCACTGGGGCATGGGGCTACTTATCTCGTGGGCGTTTTTCTTTATCATTAACGTGTTTGAGTCCTATCTGATTTTTAATTCCGGCATGTATTTCTTCATCGTTGTCGGTGGGGTGGGGATGTCTTTTTATCTGTTTGGTAAAAATGCAAATACCGGTACGATAACCCGATGAATATCGTTCTGAGTGCAGATGAATCCTATGCGCGGTACGGCGCCGTGGTGATGGCTTCGATTATCGACAATGCGGTCGATCCGAGCCAGGTCCGCTTTTTTATGCTGACACCGGACATGGGAGAAGAAACCAAACACCGTTTGCATGCTTTCGTGGAAGATAGCGGTGCAGGCATCGATATCATTGATGTCGATGTTCAGACGCTGAAGGGGCTCAAGGTCGGCCGATTCGGCCCTGCTGCCTTGCTCCGGCTGCTAATGCACCGTTACCTGCCTGATGACTGCGCACGCGTCATCTATCTTGACTGTGATGTACTGGTTCGCAGTGACCTTTCCGCGTTATGGGCGATGCCGCTTCATGGCCATGCCGCCGCCGCCGCCATGGATATATGCAATACGTCCATCAGCGCGACACGACCGAACCCGGACGACTACTTTAATTCCGGGGTTATGCTCATCGACCTGGCGGCATGGCGCAGTCGACACGTGGGGGAGCGGGCGCTGGCATACCTTGAGCAGAATGGGGACAACGCCTGGTATCCCGACCAGGATGCCTTGAATCACGTGTTGGCCAAAGACTGTTATCAGTTGCCACCGGAGTGGAACTTTCAGCCAACCGCCTATAGGGCGGTTAAAAGGCATTATCCGCATCTGTACAAGCACCAGGCCTCACTTGAAACGGCTGTTCGCGACCCGCGGATCGTACACTTTATCGGCGCTGTTAAACCTTGGCACCCAACATGTGTTCATCCGTTCCAGGAAGATTTCATCGCTTATTCAAGCCATACCCCATGGCCCATCGATAGAAAGACACTGATGTCGTCATTATCCTGGCCCGAGCGAATGCGTCGGGTGCTCAAGCAGCTCAAGGTTCGACGACGTCGTCGGCTGACGGCTTCCTAGTTGCTGCGCTGAGCTCACTCCGGAAGCGGCAAGGTGGCTGTTTTCCGAATGGCGCTCGGCATTGGCCCATACCCGAGCCTATCAGGAAAACCACCACCGCCAGGATGCCGCGCAGGTTATCCCCACCGCGATTGACACAAGTGGACTCCGCAGGCCAATGGCTACCGCCCCGGCGGCCACGGCCGCAAGCCTAGCACCACCGTCTCCATGCACGATCATGGGCGTTATCACGGCAATCAGTACCGAACTGGACATGGCGTCGACGAAGCGCCGTACCAGGGGGCTTAAAGGCACGGTGGCCATGATCAACAGCCCCAGAACCCTGGAGCCGTAGGCGATCAGGGCCATTAATGAGATCGCCAATAACGATTGCCAGATTTGCAGCGAACTCATGAGCTGGCGCCCCTGAACCAGCGCCCGGGCAACAGTACGGCGACCACTCCTCCCGTCAGGGCACCTAACATCACGTGCAGATAGGGTGGCAGCCACCAGTACGCCATCATGGCGCTGATGGCGGCAGCCAGCCAGGGGACGGCCATGATCGCCCGGGGCTTTCCTCCTACCACGATCATGAGCAGAAAGCAGAGCATGATCACGTCAAGACCGAACCGTTCTGGCTCGGTGATGCCGCCACCAAAGACCAGCCCGATGGCGGTGCCTATCACCCAGGCGCCCCATAGGGCGATCCCTCCCCCCAGCAGCACCCCCAGGTTACGCTCCCCCCGGTGATATTCCCCCAGGGCCATGGCCCAGTTCGAGTCGGTGAGCAGGATCACCATGGCGAATTGCTGACGTCGCGGCAGTGGTTTGAGCCAGGGGTAGAGCGCTGCACTCATCAGCATATGCCGGGTATGGATGGCCAGGGTGATCGCGGCCAACGCCAGCAGGGGCAGGGGCGAGTGCCACAGCTCCAGGGCCGCAAACTGCGAGGGGGCGGCAAATACAAAAAGGCTCATCAGCATTGCTTCCCAATCGGCGAGCCCCTGATGCACGGCCGCGACGCCGAACGCCAAGCCAAACGCCACCGTGAAAGCGGCCAGCGGCAGCATCAGGCGTATCCCTTTCCAGGTGCCCGCTCTATCGAGCCGAGTCGGGTTTTCCTTTGAATTCATCGCGTAACCTTTCTCAAAACGGCAGGCCACTATAAAACAAACAGACCTGCTTGTTTTTTTGTTTCTTGAAGTCTACATTGAATAGCGTGCACTCGCCAATCCGCTAGGTGCCACCTTTATGCAGCAGGATAATAGCAACAAACTGTCGATTAACTCGGCCGGGGAAACTGTATGAACGTTACTCGCAATACGCTACCGCTTGTCGTTGCCGCTCTGGCGCTGCCTGCCTTCGTGGCTTCGGCACACGCATCGACCTCCTTCATTGCCAATTCCTTCTATGACCAGCAGCACCCTTTCTCTCGCTATGGTTACATCGAGTGGGCTGAGACGGTGAAAGAGCTTTCCGATGGTGAACTTCAACCCGAGGTGTATACCGGGACGGTGCTGCTGGCCCCCCGTGCCAGCCTGCAGGGGATCCAAGACAACATTGCCCAAGTCGCTCACCATGCGGCTATTTACACGCCTTCCGAAATGCCGGTGGCCAATGCCGTGCAGGAACTGGGGTTCAACTACTCTGATCCGTTGATCAGTATTCTGGCCGTTACCGACTTCAGCCTGAACAATCCCACGCAACTTGCCGAGTGGGAAGAATTGGGTATCGTCTACCTGGGCGCCTACAACACGCCGCCCTATGTGTTGATGTGCCGCGAACCCGTTCGCAACCTTGAGGAACTGAGTGGCAAGCGTATCCGCACGGCCGGTTCTACGGTGTCTGCGTGGGTCGAGGAAGCAGGGGGCACGCCGGTCAACGTGCCTTCCAGCGAGATGTACAGCGGTCTCGACCGCGGCTCACTGGATTGTGCGACTAATGCGGTCAACGATCTGGTGGATCGCTCGCTGTGGGAGGTCGCCGAACATACCACTCTTCTGCCTACCGGTATGTACTGGTCCGGCCCTCAGTGGGGCTTCAACGCGGGTTTCTGGGCCGACCTCAGCGATGAGCAGCGTGAGGTTTTCAAGGAAGCAAGCGCCAAGGCCATGACGCGCATGGTGGTTCAATACATCGGCGCGGCTGAAGCCGCCATGGAAGAGGCCGAGTCCAACGGCAACAATATTTACGAGCCGGAAGACGACCTGATGGCGTCGGTGGAAACGTTCCGCGATGAAGCGCTGGAAAATGTCTATGACAAGGCCCGTGATCAATACGGTGTCGAAGACCCGGAAGCGCTGATCGATGACTTCCTGGCGACCTATGACAAGTGGGAAGCCTTGATCAGTGAGGTTGACCGCGAGGACGAAGAGGCGCTAGCGGAATTGGCCATGGAAGAAATCTTCGACAAACTTCCTGCAGACTACGGTATTTATTAATCCTCAAGCCGCATGGCCGCCTCCGTGAGGCGGCCATGGCCGAGATAGGGAAGGGTTCGCCATGACAAAGCGACAGAACCAGGAAGAACGCTCACACCAAACCCAGACCCGGGTCACGCAGGCAACGATCGAATGCATTCTTGCCAAGGGCATTCGTGCGACCTCGACCGTTGACGTTGCGCGTCAGGCCGGGGTTTCTCGCGGTGCGTTGGTTCATCACTACCCCTCCAAGACGTTATTGATGCAGGCTGCGCTCGAGGATTTGCTCAACCGCGAGGTTGAAAGCGTGCGGGAGATGGCGCTGGGTGTCAGCGAAGGCAGGATGAACTTCGATAGCCTGTTGAAAGCCTTGCATGAGCATTTCAAGGGGGACATGTACATGGTGACCCTGGAGTTCCTCACCAATGCGCGCACCGATCCCGACATCATGAGTGCACTGGTGCCGCTTGCCGCAAGGTTCAATGACTCGTTGGAGAAGATCTGGGAGCAGTTGGTTTCCAGCTCGGAACACACGTCACATCAGAACCGGGTCGCCCTCAATGCCACGCTGTGCATGATGCGCGGCATGGGGGCTCAGAGCATATGGCGTGATGACCCTGAGCTCTACAGGGACATGCTGGTTTTCTGGAAAGAGACGCTTCTGAAACTGGGGTTTTCTGCCTCGGATTCGGCGAGGAGTGAACCCGCATGATCATCAAGCGCTTCGAGTCTTTGAGCCACTGGTTTGCCAAAAGCGCCCTGGTGCTGGCAACGCTCTTCCTGATACTGATGGCGTTGCATGTCTCGCTGGACGTAGCGCTTCGATACGTGTTCGGGAAGTCGTTCGCGGGGACGCTGGAATTTGTTTCTTTCTATTACATGGTCGCGGTGGTCTTCCTGCCACTGGCCTATGTCGAGCTCCAGCAGGAGCACATCAGTGTCGATGTACTGGCCGGAAGACTCCCTCCTTCCTTGCAGCTAGTGCTTTACCTGTTTGCCAGTTCGCTCGGCCTGATCTATTTCGGCATGCTTTGCTACAAGAGCTACCTCGATGCTTTAGAGGCCACAATACGACTGGAAACTGCCATGGCGAATTTCCAGTTCTATCTTTGGCCTAGCCGCTGGGCGTTACCGGTTGGCTTTGCCGCCATGTGCCTGGCCATCATCGCCAATATGATCAAGGCGCTGCGTCTACGCCGAGCCCTGTAGGAGTACCCCCATGAGTAATATCGAAATAGGCGTGGCAGGTATTGCCATCGCCTTGGCCCTGATCGCCCTGCGTGTGCCCATTGGCATCGCCCTGGGACTTGTGTCGATCATCGGCATCAGTGAATTGACCAACATGCGGGTGGCCTGGGGCATGATTTCTGCCACGCCGTTCGACTTTGCGGGCACCTGGGAACTGACGGCCGCGCCCATGTTCCTGTTCATGGGCTATTTGTGTACCAGCACCCGCATGACCCAGGGGCTGTTCCATGCCATGCGGCTTTATCTGGCTCGGTTGCCTGGTGGTTTGGCCGTCTCCAGTGTGATGGCATCTGCCTTCTTTGCTGCCGCCTCTGGCTCCAGCGTTGCAACGTCGGCGGCCATGTCGCGCATTGCCGTCCCCGAGATGCTCAAGCACCACTACGACAAAGGGCTGGCTACAGGTACGGTGGCGGCGTCAGGCACCTTGGGCTCCTTGATTCCTCCCAGTGTGCTGCTGGTGCTCTACGGTGTTTACGCTCAGGTTTCGGTGGGCCAGCTGTTCATGGCCGGTTTTATTCCGGGGGTGCTCTCGGCGCTGCTCTATATCGCCATGATCATGGTGCGGACCAAGCTTAACCCGAGCTTGGCCGGCGACGTTGATGTGCGTTCCACCTGGGACGAGAAATGGGACGCCTTTAAAGATATCTGGCCGTTACCTCTTCTGATCGGCTCTGTGCTGGGCGGGATTTTTCTGGGTGTTTTCTCGCCTACGGAAGCTGGCGCTGTGGGCACTACCATCGCGGCCGTCATCGCCTTTGCGCGACGGTCCCTCACCATGGAGGCGATCAAGGAGGCGCTGGTCAGCACGGCGGTAAGCACTGCGAGTATCTTCATTATCCTGATTGGCTCGCTGTTTTTCACCCGCTTTCTCGCCATGAGTGGGGTGCCTGCTGCCTTCTCCGAGCTGATTCTGGGGGTCAGCACCGAGACGTGGTGGATCATTCTCGCCGTCGCGCTGATCTATCTGGTGTTGGGTATGTTCATTGACTCCATCGGCCTGTTGCTTCTCACGCTGCCGCTGATCCTGCCATTGGTCGAAGGCGCCGATCTCAACTTGATCTGGTTCGGGATTATCGTCGTCAAGCTGCTTGAAGTGGGGCTGGTGACGCCGCCTATCGGGCTGAATGTGTATGTCATCAAGGGCGCGCTGGGTAAAAGCGTCACTCTTTCGGAAGTCTTCAGGGGCGTAAGCTGGTTCATCGTCATGGACGTTATCGCTCTGTTACTGATCGTGCTGATCCCGGCACTGTCACTTTATCTCCCACAAAAAATGTTTTAACGCTCGCTCTATCAAAAGGAATTCCAATGAAATCGACTCGTTTTATTAATGCCAACGTTATTGATACGCGTAACGGTAAAGTACTTGCCAACCAGCAGGTGCGTGTACAAGAGGGCCGTATCGTTGCGGTGAGTGATGCTCCGCTGGATGGCGATGATGACCAGGTCGTCGATGTCCGTGGGCACTTCCTGATGCCGGGGCTGGTTGATTCTCATGTTCATGTGACGGCCATCACGCCCAATTTTGCCTTGCTTGAAACGCTTTCGCCGTTTTATGTCGGCGCCAAGTCGAGTGAGCTGCTGGAAGATATGCTGATGCGCGGCTTTACCACCGTGCGCGACGCCGGTGGTGCGGATTACGGCCTGGCGAAGGCGGTCGATGAAGGGGCTCTGGTCGGGCCGCGCATCATGTACGCTGGCAATGCGCTTTCCCAGACGGGCGGGCATGCCGATATGCGCGGGCCGGGGCAGCAAACCTTCGAGGGCTGCTTCTGCTGCTCTGGCCTGGGCCGGGTTTGCGACGGTGTCAGCGAAGTGCGCCGAGCTGCCCGAGACGAGATCCGCAAGGGCGCCACCCAGATCAAGATCATGGCGTCCGGCGGTGTGTCTTCGCCCACGGATCGTATCGATAGCACCCAGTTTTCCATCGAGGAAATCGACGCGATCGTCGAGGAAGCAACGGCCGCCAATATCCATACCATGGCCCATGCCTACACGGCACGCGCCATCAACCGGCTGATTCCCCGGGGCGTCAAAACCATTGAGCACGGGAACCTGATGGATGAAGAAAGCTGCCGTTTGTTCATCAAGCACGACGCCTACCTGACACCGACGCTTGCCACCTATGATGCCTTGGCAAAGGAAGGCGTTGAGGCCGGTATGGCGGAGCACTTGCAGCGCAAGGTGTTTGATGTTCTTGATGCGGGCGGTAAGGCACTGGAAATGGCACAGCGCCATGGCGTCAAGATGCTGTTCGGCACGGATTTGCTGGGCCGAATGCAGCGTCATCAGCTCAATGAATTTCATCTGCGCAAGGATGTAGTGCCAACCGACGAGTTGATCCGTACCGCCACCTGCAATGCCGCTGATGCCTTTGATTACGTTGGTGATTTTGGCGAGATTATTCCAGGCGCCCGCGGCGATATCATTGTCCTCAAGGACAATCCGTTGGATGACATCAATGTGCTGACCCAGCCGGATGAACAATTGATGCTCATCATGAAAGACGGTGCCTTCTATAAAAACACGCTGTAGCGAACGTTGTGATGTGGACTGAAGAGGCCCTGTAAGGCCTCTTTCGTCCCGTGCTGGCGACCATGCGCCTCCCGACCCTTGTCGATACAGGGCTTTTTCCGGGGGCTCGTTTTGGTGGCTTGATCCTTCCTGATCGCCCAATGAATTGGGCTCCTGCGAGACCCACCTGCATGGGGCGGGTATCTCCGATTCATGGCCCATTCGGTGTTTTTAAGTGTCCCAGCATATTCGGTTGACCTTGAGGGCAGTTGCTACAGGTAATGGGTGATCTACTTTAATAGATCAGAATTACTATTTGATATAGAAAAGTAGATCAAATGAGCTATGGAACGGAACAACTGGCCGCACAACTCAAGGCGGCACGAGAAGCTAAAGGGGTTGAGTCAGCGGGAACTGAGCGCGCTTGCCGGTGTGCCGCAGTCGCACATCTCGAAAATAGAAAATGATGCCGTTGACCTGCGCGTCTCAAGCCTTTCTTCCATCGCCCACGCGCTGAACCTGGAGTTGATGCTCGTTCCCCACAAGGCGATTCCGGCTGTCCAGTCAATCACCCGCAGCGTCGCCAGCGCGACGGTCATCAACGCGGCAACACAGCGGGAACTCGACCGCATCCGCGAGACGGTGGATGCACTCGCATCGCATGCATCCAGCGCGAGCATCGACAACCTCCAGCACCGCATCCGCGAGATCACCCGAATCCAGAGCCAGATTGACCCTGACATTCTACAAAAGGTACGGCGCATCCTTGAGTTTATCGAGTCCTCGGGCAGCAATGAGGCCGTCAATCGGGCTGTCGAAAATATCCGCTCTTTGCGCAACCAGCTCGCCCATCGAGCCTCGTCCCAAGAGACGCCGCGTGCCCCAAGACCGGCCTATCGACTAGAGGAGGATCAAGATGGCTGATGTCTCTGTCCTTGATGTCCTGCTTTATGGGGAGCCTATAGGCACTCTTACCAATGTTGGCGGAGACCGAACGATTTTTGCCTTCAACGACGCCTATATCGACAACCCTGACAGGCCAACGCTGGGGCTGGCCTTCAAGGACGAATTCGGCGAGCTGCTTACGGACTTCTGGGCCTATCAGAAGCGCGTGATGCCGTTCTTCTCGAATCTTCTACCTGAAGGCCATCTGCGTAATTACCTTTCAGAGAATGCGGGCGTAAATCCCGAGCGTGAGTTTCATCTACTTTGGGCATTCGGTCATGACCTGCCCGGTGCGGTCACGATCAAACCCGCTGATGGCGAGGCATGGCCGCCGATTGGCGGTGAGAGTACCGATGCCGATGAGACCGAAGGTGGTCGCCGTGAGCATGCCTTGCGGTTCTCGCTTGCAGGGGTGCAGCTCAACCGGCTTACGATCTTGTCTCGACCATCCCTTATATCCCCAACGACAATATGGGGCTCAGGATCAGCCGGGCTCGCGCGTTTTCCGAACTGACCAATGACGAGCTTGAGCACTTGGCAGCCAAAGCCGCCATTCCCGAAAAGCTTGTACTGGAAACGGCTCACGAGGCGGTCGCACGTTTTCACCAGCACTGGCAGGTCGAGAAACACAATCTCCCGATGACAAAGCAAGTTCGTGAGGCTATCGAGGCTCATATCAAGAGCCTCCCAATAGCGCAATAAGAAGCGACCACGATCAAGCGCGAAGCATTTTTGCCTCTGGCCAAGGGTCAGTTGGTTGGCCGGGGAAAGGAATGATGCACGTTTAGTCGCTACGCTTGTCAGGGGGTCAGACCGTCGAAAAGCGATAATCTACGGTGGCTCAATCATTGCTGATCGCTCAATGAATTGGGCTTCGAACCTCATTATCTGGCCGGGGGTTATGCCGCTGGTTTTTCGTGTGGGCGTGCTGTGAGATCGACACCCAGTGCACGCGTTACGGCGAGCATGGTTTTAAGTGTGGGATTACCTTGCTCGCTGAATGAGCGGTAAAGCTGCTCACGTGAGAGGCCTGTTTCACGGGCCAGTTCTGTCATGCCCTTGGCGCGTGCAATCACCCCCATCGCTTTTGCGATGTAAGCTGAATCGCCGGTTTCTAGGGCATCCGCGAGAAACACGGCAATCGCTTCCTCACTCTCCAAGGCCGCTGCTGGATCGTACTCATAGATTTTGTCGGTCATGACGCCTCCCACTCCAATGCTAACCGGTGCGCAGTTTCGATATCGCTTTGCTGGGTACTCTTATCGCCACCAGATAATAGAATGATGACTTCGTTGCCCCGTTGCTTGAAGTAAATACGATATCCGGGACCATGGTGGATACGTAGCTCGCTGATTCCATGCCCAATGGGTTTCACATCGCCCGGTAAGCCATTTGCCAACCGAAAGACACGTGCCGCAATCAATGCTTTAGCACGTTGATCGCGGAGTTTCCGCTCCCACTTTCGGTAAGTATCCGTTTGTTTAATATCAAGCATCGCTTTACTGTAGTTTTTGGACTACTTAGACGCAAGATAATTCAAGAGTTTTTGTGGGGATATCATTGCTGATCGCCCAATGCATAGGGTTCCTACAAACCCCCATGCACATGCGTTGGTGGTTGGCACTCAGCCCCTGTTGGAGCTCGACTTCGTCGGGCGATAGCCTTCGGTGGCTCGATCATTAAGGCTATGTTTGGCTGGTCGTCAACTTGGTTTTGGTGGTGCGATAAATGCTATCCAGGTGGGCCAGCATGGCGCGTTCGGCGGCGTCCGGGAAGCCATTCACGATATGCCGGAGTTAGTGATAGCTGCGCTATTCAATTGTGGGTTGCGCAATCAGTTTATTCAGGATAATGGAGACCTCTTGAATCCTGAGAAACCCAATATGGTGGGAGAAGCGTTCACGCTTCGTTATATTTCTCCATGAGAAGACCTTAATCCCATCACGGTTTTCCAGGATCCCCCATATCCACAACGAGCCGCTATCGAGCAGTGTTGCAGGTGCGGCCGGTAGAGTTCAGTGCTCAGGCGTTGGCGCTTAACCTACCGTGACACCACCACAGACGAAAAGCGTCTGGCCAGTGATGAATCCACTATGTTCGTCGCAGAAGAAGCTTACCGCCTGGGCGACATCTTCAGGTTGGCCCATGCGTTTTAACGGAATATTTTCGACTATACGCTGGGCACGCTCTGAATCGGGTGGATTGTTTTGCCAGAAAGCGCTGGTGGCAATAGGCCCAGGCGCAACGCAATTCACGGTAATGCCGTGTTCAGCGAGTTCCAGCGCCCATGTTCGGGCCATGGATTGCAGCGCTCCTTTAGTGGCGCTATATATGGTGCGCGCTTCTTTCCCAAGTACCACTCGGCTGGTGTTCAGAACGATGCGACCCTTACCGTTTGCCTTCATACTAGGCAATAGCGACTGCGTACAGATCAGTGCCGAACGCACGTTCAGGTGCATCAGTTTGTCGAAGTCTTCGAGTTGTGCTTCCTCAATCAGCGCCGGGGCAACAATGCCGACATTGTTGATCAGTCGTGTCACCTGAAAACGTTCGGCAATTTCCGACATGACACGGCGAGTTGCGTCGGCATCAGAAAGGTCGACTTGGTGAGAATCCGCTTGCAGGGAGTGGGCTTCGGGTTCGACGATATCCACCACGACCACGCGATAGCCATCTTGCTGTAAACGCAAGGCGATCGCCTGGCCGATGTTTCTCGCCCCGCCAGTCACTACGGCGCAGTGGCTTTGATTTGCTAGGCTTTGGGCGGTGTCTTGGCTCATTAGGGTTTCCTCGGCATAGGCATGATGATTGAGTGAGAGTGGGGGGCACGTCGGCCTCGCTGACAGGTCAGCGAGGCGATTAAGCTTTGTTATGCGTCGTCTTCACGTATTGAGGAGGGATGTCGGCATAGCGGCTTTACCTGGATATCCATGTAGGGAAACAGGGGTAAGCCGCTGATGATTTCTTGCAGTTCGGCGTTGTCATTGACGTCGAAGATGCTGACGTTGGCGTAACTGCCTGCGACTCGCCATAGATGGCGCCATTTGCCCTGGCGCTGTAGCTTCTGTGAGTAGGCTTTCTCCCTTGCCTTGATGTCAGCCACTTGCTCGGTCGGCATGTCGTTCGGGAGCTTTACTACCATTTCTACATGAAACAACATCGTCTTTCTCCAATGTATTGTCGCGACAAGGTTATGCCTGCCCTAAAGGGTGTTCTGCCGGTTCAGGTAGGCCTGCCGCCAACGCACGATCTTGACCTCGTCGAATAGCGCTGCCTGGTGGAATGGGTCACCCTCGATGAAGCGCTCCGCTTCTTCTCGGCTGTCCAGGTCGAGAAGGTAAATACCGCCTGACGCCGTTTCACCGTCATCGGAGAGCTTGGCCCCACAGGCCAGCAGAATATCCACGTTGGCATCCAGATAATCTAGATGTTCTTGACGTACCTCCAGGCGCAGGGCCTGGAGGTCGGGCTTGTCGAAGGTCTCGATCAAAAATGGCATTTGCAAACCTCTGTTAGTGAACGTGGTTAAGCACCGAGGTAGCCCCAAATCAGCATGGCGCTGCCGTAGATGATGCCCAGGTAGATCAGGATCAACACCATATAGCCCATCACATCGCGCAACTTCAAACCGGAAATGGCCAGCACCGGGAGGATCCAGAACGGCTGGATCATGTTGCTCCACTGGTCACCAATCTGTACGGCGAGCGCCGTTGCTGCTTGAGAGGCGCCGATTTCCGTAGCGGCTTGCACCATGACCGGACCCTGGACTGCCCATTGACCGCCGCCGGATGGTGCCAGCAGGTTGATGATGGCGCCGCTGATGAATGACCAGATCGGCAAGGTTTGGGCGCTGGAGATATCAACGAATGTATTCGCAAACGAAACCACCAGGCCTGAGCTCACCAGAATCCCCATGATCCCGGCGTAGAAGGGGTATTGCACGATAATACCCGAGACGATGCGAATGCCGTCAGCCAGTGCGGCCAAGTAGTTGGCGGGTGATGCAAAAAGGAGTATCCCCAGGAACAGAAAGGCGAAGTTGACAGTGTTGAGGTTCAGCGACCCCCCGTCGACTGTGTACAGCGCTATATACAGCATGCCCAGCAAGCCGATGCCGATGCCTACCACCCGGCTACGATTCAAGCGCTCGGCAATGGTGACTTTCTCGTCTCCGGGTAAGGGCGCTGCAGTCGGTTTTGCGACAGTGCTTGGGTCGATTTCCACGATGTCCTTATCCAGCTTGGGGTGCAGCCAGGCATTGAAGAAAGGCAAGGTGAGCAGAATCAGAGCGCTGGTAATCAAGAGGATGGGCGAGAAAATCGTTTCGCTTAATGGGATCAGACCGATGGCATCTTGAAGAAAATGCCCCTCCGTGGCGATCAGCAATGGGACACTACCTGATAGGCCGATGCCATAAAGGGCGAAACCCGAGTACGCCGCGGCGATCACAAGCGGGTAGTGTAAGCCTTTTACGTTGAGCGCCAGTTTCTGAGCAACGATGCCGCCTATTACCAAGCCGAAACCCCAGTTCAGCCAGCTGCCAATGCCGCCCACCAAGGTGGCGACGACAATCGCCATGAACGGTGTCTTAACGCGAGCAGCGAGGCGGTTGAGAGCACCATCCACCAAAGGCGTCTTGGCGAGGATATAGCCTGCAAGAAGGATGACCGTCATCTGCATGCTGAAGGCCAGCAGATCCCAGAAGCCGTCGCCCCAGTAGCGCACCGCATCCAGTGGGCTAGTGCCTTGCATTAGCACCGCCAGGAGCATGGTGAGTACGGTCAGGAGGATAGCGATGACTAGAGGGTCGGGCATGTACCGGTTAACGAGCCGGGTGAAGAAATTTGCCAGCGCATTCATAGGAAGCAGCCTCTTATTGTAGGTGTGTTTATCATGGTCTAATGTGTGCGTATAGCGCACACAAGTTCGTTTAGTGAGCTTATGTTTAACCTGCGAATCATTTTATTCAATGCGACATTTGTCTATGCCGCTTGAGATAAGTCGCCATTCCAGGCGAAGGGAGAGAGCTGATGCAAGAAGAGGCTTTGCGAGCTGTTGTGGTGGGGGCTGGCACGATGGGCACCACACTGGCCAAGTTGATGGCGGTTAATGGCATCCAGGTCACCGTTGTGGATACCAATCAGAGCGTGTTGGAAAGCAGCCGTCAGCGTTTAGAAACCCATGCGACTATGACCTGCTTCGCCACGGATTTGAAAATGGCTGAGGTCCCTGACTTCGTCATTGAGAGCGTGACCGAAAATGTCGAGGTCAAACAGAAGGTCGTGGCACAGATCGAAGCTGGCGTGAATGACACCACCATCATCATGACCAATACGTCGGGGATACCGATCGACGAAATAGGCAGCACCATGCACGTTCCGCAACGCTTCGTGGGGACTCACTTCTTTAACCCCGCGGACATTGTGCCCACTGTTGAAGTCGTTCCCGGTAGCCACACTGATGCTGACACAGTGCAAAAGACTTGCGGTTGGTTGACGCGGTTGGGGAAACGGCCAGCGGTGCTCAAGACTTGCGTGCCCGGTTTCGTCGCCAACCGGATCCAGCATGCGGTCATGCGTGAATGCCTCTCCTTGCTGGAGAAGGGCGTGGTAGATGCTGAGGCGCTGGATGATATCGTGCAGTACTCCATCGGTGTGCGGATGGCTTTGAACGGCCCTTTGCAACAGCGCGATCTCAACGGGCTGGACACACATCTGCATATTGCTCGATATCTCTATCCAGATCTTGATGCAAGCCAACAGCCCGCAGCGCTTCTTGAAGAGTATGTGGCCGAGGGGCGTCTGGGGGCTAAGGCAGGGCGAGGGTTTTATCGCTGGAGCGACGAGTCGCTTGCGCGTCACCAGGCTCAAGAGCGGAACAAACTGCAGCGTATCATTGAACTCGCTGCGCAAGACTCAAATGGAGGCGAATCATGAATCAGCAACGCTGGAAGAAACGTCCCGAGGGCAGCAATTGGGGTGATTACGGACCCAATGACCAATTGGGGCGTGTCAATTTGATTGGGACAGCGCAGGTCCTCAAAGGCGTCAAGGAAGTCCAGGAGGGAGTCACGTTCTGCTTGTCTTTGCCTCTGGATATTCCCGGTGGAAAAGTACTGAACCCTCGCCGTTCACCACCGGTATTGACCCCGACGGCGCTTGATGAAAACCAGTACATCAATTTTCCCCTGTCCACCCACACTCCCAAGCTGAATGACATCATCAGCGATGACCAAGTCCAGCTATCGTTGCAGTACTCCACTCAGTGGGACTCCCTGGCCCATGTGGGAGCCCTTTTCGATGCTGATGACGACGGTACGCCTGAGCGTCGCTATTACAATGGCTACATGGCGGCGCAGGATGTGCTCGATTTAAGTGGGGAGCCTTCGCAGCGTCATGATTCCTATGCCAGACGTCTCGGCATCGAGACACTGGCCTCGCATGGCATGCAGGGCCGGGCGGTCTTAGTGGACCTGGTGCGAGCCTTCGGTTCGGGCAGAACGCTTGTAGGGTGCACAGAGCTTTTGGAAGCCCTGGAGCAGCAGAACGTAGTGGTGGAGCAAGGCGATATGCTGGTATTGCGCACAGGGTTTGCCGAAGCCTTGCTGGACATGGAGGGGACGCCCCAACTGGATGTTCTGAAAGACACGGGGGCAGTACTTGATGGCAATGATCCGGCGCTACTGGAGTGGATTACCTCAAGTGGCATTGCGGCGATCTGTGCTGATAACTACGCGGTGGAGAACCTTGATCGCGAACTGGAACCGGACTGTTGCTCCAAACTGCCGCTGCACCACCATTGCCTGTTCAAGCTAGGTTTACCCTTGGCTGAACTCTGGTACCTGAAGGACCTGGCGGCTTGGCTGCATAGCCGAGGACGTAATCGGTTCTTGCTGACGGCGCCGCCTCTACGTCTGCCTGGTGCGATTGGCTCACCGGTTACGCCGGTGGCAACCGTATAAGTGCCAATCAGTAAAATACGGTTATGAGCATGGTGAAAGTAACCTTTTACTTTTAAAAAACTGCTCCATGAAGTGGTGACGACGAATCAGCTTCATTATATTAGTTACTGCTAAAATAAAAAATCTTCAGTGTAAAACTAAAGTTGGATATCTGGCTTTTGCTCTTTCAAAGTAACCTACGATTGTAATGCGAATAAATGTACGCATAGCAAACAATTAATGCATCAGAGGTAATTATGAATAAGCTACTTAATGTCCTAGGATTAGCCACCTTCGGCGGTGCGATTGCGTTATCGCTTTCCGTATCGACTGCCCAGGCACAGGAATGGCCTACTGACGATGTGCGTCTTGTTGTTCCTTATGCCCCGGGTGGCACTACTGACGTTCTGTCGCGTAGTGTGGCTGACCTGCTTCAGGAAGAACTTGATACTAATGTTGTGGTGGAAAATCGTCCTGGTGCAGGCTCTACCGTCGCGACGGGGCGTTTAGCTCGAGGCGGTCGGGACGTTGATCATACAATTCTGATGGCTTCACCAGGCCACGCTATCGGAGCGGCCATATATCCCAACCTCACTTA
The DNA here is from genome assembly GCF_024124705.1 of Halomonas sp. Mc5H-6. NCBI lineage: Bacteria > Pseudomonadati > Pseudomonadota > Gammaproteobacteria > Oceanospirillales > Halomonadaceae > Halomonas > Halomonas sp. Mc5H-6. The sequence goes on along the minus strand of NZ_JAMXSI010000006.1, from coordinate 191,921 downwards.
CGATCCGGTTGAAGATTTCGTGTTCATTCAGAACATGATCGATATCCCTAACGTGATGGTGGTTCCGGCTGACAGTCCCTATGACAACGTATCGGACTTTGTCGAAGCGGCTAAAGAGGAAAACATGACCTTTAGCCACAGTGGTGTTGGAAGCTCCATCCATATGTCAGGTGAGCTCTTCAAGACGCTGACTGAGACCAATATGACCGCAGTGCCTTTCGCGGGAAGCGGTGCAGCACTACCTGCCTTGTTGGGTGGGGATGTTGATGTCTCTTTCGAGAATATGCCCACTGTCTATTCACACATTCAGTCGGGCGATCTAAAAGCCCTGGCGGTCACTTCCGCAGAGCGTTCAGAGTATTTGCCTGACGTGCCAACCCTTAATGAAATTGGTGAATATAATCTTGATCAGTTCATTACCACTGCCTGGTTTGGTCTGATTGCTAATGAGAACTTTCCTGAGGAAGGCGTTACGGTCCTGCAGGAAGCTCTGCAAAAGGTGATGGAGCGCGAACAGTTTACTGATTTTGTAGACCAGTTGGGCGCACAGAAAGGCACGCTTTCCGGTGAAGAGTTCAAGGCTTTCATCGCCGATGAAGTTGCTCGCTGGGATGAAGTGGCGGCTGAAGCCGGTATTCGTCAAGAGTAAGTCCTTTTCGAATAATGAGCATTGCGAGGCGAGGGCCATGCCCCTCGCCTCAGTTGGTTTACTTATGGAGCTTTTTACGTCGAGAGGGTATCCCCGATGACGAAGTCTCACTCTAGTTCTGGCACGCTGATCAAGGATCTGTGGGATGTGATCGCAGGGGTGATATTGCTGGGATTCGCCCTGCTTCTGCTGTTCTTCTTGATCCCGGATTACATTGGTCAGCCACCTATTCTGCAAAGCCCAATGATGTCTCCGCGTTGGCTGCCAACCATCGTAGGCTGGTTGCTACTGGTGTTCTCTCTGCTGATGATCGTACAGGGGCTGCTGGTTGCTGATGATAGTGAGGACAATGGGCGTCGCTTCGAACGGGGCCCATGGTTGCGCTTTGTTTTGATGGTGTCAGCGCTGATTGTATATGCTGGCTTATTCGAAATGTTGGGCGCGATCATCAGCGGCATCCTTGCCACCTTTATGCTGTTCGTTGCTCACCCGGTGCGTACTTTGTGGGTCTATGGTTTGGCTATCGTCTTCCCCGTAGGCGTAACACTACTGTTTACCGAGGTCATGAACGTCCCGCTGCCTCTGTTGCCGTTTTAACCCGGCGGCCATCCTTCAAGATCTGGTGACTTATGGAAACCATTACAGAAGTACTGCAGTTGTTTTTGGCTGCAGAGAATTTCTTGGCCATAGCGGTAGGGGTGATAGTTGGCGTGACTGTCGGCTCCATACCGGGCCTTACAGCCACCATGGCGGTGGCCTTGGCGCTACCTTTTACTTTTTCTATGGAGCCGGTGGCGGCGATACTCTTATTGATAGGTATTTATAAAGGCGGTATGTATGGCGGCTCTATCACCGCTATCTTGATCCGAACGCCAGGTTCGCCTGCTTCGGCCTGTACGCTATTGGACGGCTATCCGATGGCGCAGCAGGGTGAAGCGAAAAAGGCACTTAAGATGGCGCTCTACTCCTCGGTGATTGCGGATTTCATCTCTAATATTGCGCTGATCTTCTTCGCTGCCTACCTGGCCAAGATTGCCCTTAACTTCGGCGCGCCAGAGTTCTTCTGGTTGATCTGCTTTTCTTTGACCATCATCATCTCGCTCGCAAGTGGCTCAATGATCAAGGGGCTGATAGCCGCTCTTCTCGGTATACTGCTTTCGCTGGTAGGGCTGGACTCAGTGTTTGGCTCGCAGCGATTGACCTTTGGCAACTATAACTTGATGGATAGCATCTCGTTTATTCCACTATTGATCGGTCTTTTTGCGATACCCGAGATTATCGAGTTTTATCGCAAAAAGGTGGTTCCGCATCTACGTGCTAAAGCGAGTGGTGCGGGCATTTCATTCAAAGAGCTAAAAGGCAGCCTCAAAAGCATCGTTCGAGGCAGTTTGATCGGGGTATTGATCGGTGCTATTCCGGGCACTGGGGCTACGGCGGCTGCTTTTATCTCCTATAGCGATGCGAAGCGTCGTTCACCCCATCCCGAGCGCTTTGGTAAGGGGGAAGTAGAAGGTGTGGCCGCTTCCGAAGCAGGTAACAACGGTGTTGCTGGTGCGACCTTGATCCCGCTCCTGTCGTTAGGCATTCCCGGTGATGTGATCACGGCCATCATCCTGGGGGCCTTTATGGTCCATGGCCTAACCCCGGGACCACTCCTGTTCCAGGAAAACCTGCCCCTGATTTATGCACTGTTCCTCGGTATCATGATGAGCTCGGTGATCCTGCTGTTCGTGGGTAATGCGGCCATCCGCTATTTCTCCTTGATTGCGGATATCCCCAAATCGATCCTTTTCCCGATCGTATTGATGTTCTGCGTTTATGGGGCTTACGCCGTTAATAACGATACCTTCGATGTATGGCTGATGTTGGCATTTGGCGTTCTGGGGTATGTGTTTAATCGTACCGGTATCCCGACGGCCCCTTTCCTGATTGGCTTCATTTTGGGACCCATGTTCGAAGACAACCTGCGCCGGTCATTGTTGATCGGTTCCAACGACCTGTCGATTTTCGTGCGGGGCCCGATCACATGGTTCTTCATTGCGCTAACAGTAGGCTCGATTTTGCTGGCCCTTTATCGCTTTATGTCTTCACGGCAAAAAGCGAAACAGAGCTCTAATGAATCAGAAGCGGGAACATGACACTGCGGGCCTTGCTGTAAGTGGCGACTTTCCTTAAGTCCGCGAGGCGGGCTTAAGGCTCTAGGGAATCGAGCCGACTTCTTGGCGGGGGTCGGCTCGATTTTTATCAGGGAAGTGGGGTAACCATGGATCTTGGCAAATATGAATCCGCAGCAAGCGTGTGGTCTAGCCATTTGCTCGCTGGTGTGGCCGTGCTGGCTGCAGTGCATTTATTAAGCGGTGCAACGTGGGCCGAAAGCCTGGCTCAACTCCTGCTGGTTAGCTTTCTACTACTTGGCTGGCCACGTTTCAGCTTGATGGCCCGGATGCTAGCGTTGGCGTGTGTCGTAGCGTCGCTCTTTGCGCTATGGAGACTTCTTTCACCTTGGGCTGTGCTTCATGAGGCTGCAAGTGGCTTTGTATTCCTGGCGGCGTTCATGACGGCGCTTGCAGTGCTTCGCCTGCCAGCTTACCGTTCAAGACTCATCCGCCGCTGCGGTCATAGCCTGCTGTTGCAGCCACCCACCTGGCGTTATCCGATCCTCTCATTGGGCTCCACCCTTTTCGGTATCGTGCTCAACTTCGGTGTGTTGAATTTGTTCATGTCGATGATCGATAAGTCCAACACCCTCGGCTCAGCACAGGGGAGAGTATGGTTGCAAGAGGTGCGTCGTCGACGCATGCTTCTGGCAACCTTGCGTGGTTTCACCCTGGCGCCGCTGGTTTCCCCGCTAGGTATCGGTGTCGCGGTCGTCTTGGCTAATCTTGAAACGCTAACCTGGGGTGAACTCTTTCCCTACGTATTGTTGTCGGCCGTCATTCTATTTCTGTTGGGCTGGGCCTGTGATCACGTTGCAGGGCCTCCCCCGAGAGCGCGGGGAGCGCTAGTCGCACGGCCCTCACTGATGCCGCTGGCAGCTTTTAGCTTGATGCTGCTTGCGTTAGTGATGCTGGTTTTTGCGCTTGCAACGGTGCTTTCGCTGCGGTTGCCTCAGGCGGTTGTCATTGGTGTGCCCTTGGGAGCATGGATCTGGCTGGCTTGGCAGTGTCGTGGTATTGGCTATGCGGGCGTGGGGCCTGCCACGGTCATTCTAGCCCGTCGCTTGCCTGAGGTATTGGGTGGCATTGGTAATGAGGTTGTGGCGCTGGGCTCCGGGGCCTATCTCGGCTATCTCAGCGTGGCGCTGCTTGATCCTGCCCAACTGGGTGGGGTGGCCTCCCTGCTTGTTGCTCTTGGCAATTGGTTGCCAGCAGTCGTGCTCTTGTTGATCGTCATTCTTGCTCAGGTAGGCGTTAATCCGATTATCAGCGTGACCTTCCTGACCAGCATGGTGGCCCAAGTAGGGCTGGAAAGCGTGTCGTTGCCGCTGTTGGCAGCAGCGATGCTGTCGGGCTGGTCGTTGACGATGGTGTCGTCGCCATTCACGGCAGCGATGATGATAATGTCACGTTTTACAGGGATGACGGCGGGACAGATCGGCCTGCGTTGGAATGGCGTATTTCTTGCGACATCGTTGATGATGGCCTCCGTCCTCTTTCGATTAGCAAGCTGATAGGGGGCAAGTACATCGCTGGTTCCAGGTTCTGGATGTGAGCAAGTTCTTGCCAGGGCTCAGCGGACTGACAAGGTACTTTGGCACAAGTATGGCATGGCGCGCTGTGTGGTGCTGATTACTGGGCGTTGCGGATCATGTTACGCGAAATGATCACCTGTTGAATTTGAGTCGTCCCTTCATAGAGCCGGAAAAGGCGTACATCCCGGTAAAACCGCTCAACGGCATAGTCGCTGATATAACCAGCGCCGCCGTGAATCTGAACACCGCGGTCGGCCACACGGCTACACATTTCGGTAGCGAACATCTTGGCACAAGAGGCTTCGGTACTGACGTTGTGGCCATCATCGCGCTTGCGAGCGGCATCGAGCACCATGCAGCGGGCAGCATAAATCTCGGCTTTGGAATCGGCCAGCATGCCTTGAATCAGTTGGAACTCGGCGATGGGTGTGCCAAATTGTTTGCGTTCCATGGCGAAGCGTAGAGAGTCTTCCAGGATTCGCTCAGCGGCGCCGACCGCAATGGCGGCAATGTGCAGGCGTCCCTTGTCCAGAACCTTCATGGCGGTCTTGAATCCCACGCCTTCTTGCTGGCCAATCAGTGCGCTGGCCGGTACCCGCACATTGTCGAAGATAACATCCGCGGTATGCGCGCCTTTTTGGCCCATCTTCTTATCGCGCTTCCCGATGGTAATGCCGGGGGTATCGGCTTCTACGATGAAAGCACTGATGCCCTTGGCACCCTTGATCTCGACGTTCGTGCGCGCCATGACGGTAAAAATGCCGGCATGCGGCGCATTCGTGATGTAGCGCTTGGTACCGTTGATCAGGTAGTCATCGCCATCCTTCACTGCCGTTGTGCGCAGTGAGGCCGCATCCGAACCCGAGTCAGGCTCGGTTAGACAGAAAGAACTCAGGATATCGCCGCTGGCTAGCCGGGGCAGATAGTGGGCTTTCTGCTCATCGGTGCCGTCGACCAGGATGCCGATTGAGCCAATACCGTTGTTAGTGCCGATGTAAGAGCGGAAAGCAGGAGATGTCCGGCCAAGCTCGAAAGCGATATTGACCTCTTCCTCCATGGTCACCCCTAGTCCACCAAACTCTTCAGGGATGGTGAGGCCGAAGAGCCCCATATCGCGCATCTGTGAAACGATGTCCTCGGGGATGTCATCGCTTTCAGCGACTTCTTCCTCACGCGGAATCAGCTCTTCTTGAACAAAACTGCGGATGGAGTCGAGCAGGAGCTGCATGGTTTCCTGATCACGAATCATGTGTGCGCCTCTTGATATAAATTTGTACGTCGGGATGTCGTGCGGTTTATGAGATTTGGGTCTTTATATCGTTGACCAGTTGCACCAGTTGCGGCCCGATAGACTCTTCCAGCTTTTCGCGTGATATCTGGAATTCGGGGCCACCACAATTGAACGCGAGAATTCCAAGCTGGGGATGATGGAGGGGCACCGCAACGGCATTTACCTTACGTTGCCATTCACCAATCGATAGGCAGTACCCGTGATCAGCGTAGTCTCGAAAAGCACGCTCCAATGATCTTCGGATGGCTGGCCACTCTGCAGGATTCGAGTCCCGCAGGTGATTCATCATCACATCAGACTCCTGAGTGGACATTGCAGCGAGACATGCGCGGCCCGCCGAACTCTGGTGGATGGGCAGGCGTGTACCGATCTGACGACGGATGGTAGAGCGAAGAGCACTCTGGACCACATCGAGATAAACCATGTCCAGTCGGTCGCGGGCGGACATGGCCACCGTTGCACCGACCTCGTTAGCAAGATTTACCATCAAGGGTTGAGCAATCGCGCGAATTGGCAAGTTGGATATCATCGAATAGCCAAAGGCCATGACGCCCACATCCAACTGATATTTCCCGCGTTGCAGAGGGCGCAGATAGCCCAGTCGAGCTAGCGTGTGGGTAAGCCTGCTGACGGTAGGGCGCGGCAGGCCTGACTTTTTCGACAGGTCGAGATTGCTTAGGGCGCTTTCGCTCGGCGTAAAGCAGCGTAATAGCTCAAGCCCTCTGGCCAGCGCCGTCACAAACTGCCGGTCCTCTTCCTGCTCACCTGCTGTGTTCATCGGGTCCACCACGATCTGATAGTCACCCTGACTGTCTGTTGTCTTCACCGAGTTATGCTCCGCTCGTGGTTTGCTCAATGAGTCGATTTTGCGATTCATGATGGAGATATGTCAACCATGCAATCTTAAAGTCCGCATTGCGGACATTATTTTTTAATGTCTTGTGCAAGATATAAAAAACATTTTTTAAGATAATAGTATGATTAATATCGTTTTTATATTGATACTGTTTCGGCCTAATTGACAGCCGTTCGATAAGCTGTGTAAAAATAACCTCATTATCAAAATAAATGTTCGCAATGCAGACATAAATGATGAGGTTTGTATGACTGATAAGCAACCGCCCGCCGAGGTCTACCTTGCTTCGCTTGATGATGGAGTGGCGGTGGTTCGAATCGATCGCCCAGATGCCAAGAATGCCCTCAACGGCGCTGTTCGGTGCCAGCTCGCCGAGATGTTTTTATCTTTAGCCCAGGATGACGAGGTCAGGGCCATCGTACTGACCGGAGGCGAGCAGGTGTTTGTAGCCGGTGCTGACGTGAAGGAGTTTGCTACTGCGTCTCCGACCGAAATGCATTTACGACACAATGAACGCCTTTGGGAGCCGATCGCGCACTGCTACAAGCCCGTCATAGCGGCGGTCAACGGATTCGCTTTAGGCGGTGGCTGTGAGCTTGCCATGCACTGCGACATCATCGTTGCTGGGGAGTCTGCTCAGTTTGGGCAGCCAGAGGTCAAACTTGGCTTGATGCCTGGCGCTGGCGGGACGCAACGATTGGTTCGAGCCGTTGGCAAATTTCAGGCCATGCGCATGCTGATGACCGGCTGCATGGTGCCAGCTTCCGAGGCGTTGGGCATGGGTTTGGTGAGCGAAGTGGTGGCCGACGATCAGACATTGGAGCGCGCCAATACATTGGCTAAAGACATTGCGCGTTTGCCAGCGCTGGCACTCGAGCACATCAAGGAGACAGTGCTCATGGGTGCCGATCTGCCGCTTGAGAGTGCCCTGGTTCTTGAACGAAAAGCTTTCCAGATGCTTTTTGACACAGCGGATCAAAAGGAAGGGTCCGCTGCTTTTGTCGAGAAGCGCAAACCGGACTATCGAGGAGCGTCGTAATGGCAAGTGACGTAAACCGACTGGGAATTGTTGGAACCGGCGTGATGGGAGCGGGGATCGCTCAAATTGCTGCCCAGGCTGGCCTGAATGTGGTGCTGTTTGACAAGAATGAAGGTGCGGCCCAAAAGGCGCTTGATGGCCTGAAGGCAACGTTCGACAAACTAGTGGGTAAGGGCAAGATATCTCGCCAATCGGCTGAGGTTGCGATGTCTCATCTTTCTGTCATCGAGTCTTTACCGGCCCTGGCAGATTGCGACGTGGTCATCGAGGCAATCGTTGAGGACCTGGGAATCAAGCAAGCGCTATTCGCTGATCTGGAGGCAATTGTTGCCCGAGAGTGCATTCTGGCAACTAACACCTCTTCACTCTCGGTCACATCGATTGCCGCTGGCTTGAACTGCCCTGATCGAGTGGCCGGTTTCCACTTCTTCAATCCTGTGCCGTTGATGAAGGTGATTGAGGTGATCGGGGGCATCGATACGGATGAAGCTGTCGTCGCCACTTTGCTTAAGCTGGCAAGCCGACTCGGCCATACTGGCGTGCGCGCCCAGGACACCCCTGGCTTCATCGTCAACCACGCGGGACGTGCCTACAGCACAGAAGGTCTGAAAATCCTTGAGGAGCGAGTAGCGCCTACTGGGGATATCGACCGGATTCTTCGCGAAGAGGCTGGATTCCGGATGGGGCCGCTTGAACTTTTTGATTTAACGGGCCTGGATGTGTCCCATCCTGCGATGGAGGCGATCTTCACGCAGTTCTATCACGATCCGCGTTACCGTCCGTCTTATATATCCCGACAGATGTTGAAAGGTAACCGCTTGGGCCGCAAGACCGGTGTTGGCTTTTATCGCTATGAAAAAGGACAAAAAGTCGATGCCCCGACGCCACAGCCGGTGCCTGACATCACTGAGCTACCGCCAATCTGGGTGGGATGTGATGACGCCGACCTGCATACGTACGTTGCATCATTGATAGCGTCGCTTGGCGGACGAGTCGAGCAGACGGATTCACCCTCGGACGAAGCGCTCTGCCTATTGCTGCCCTTTGGTGATGATGCGGTGAGTGCGAGTGCGTACTTCGGTACCGACCCAGAGCGCACGCTCTGCCTTGATGCACTGATGGGCCTTGAGCGTCATCGTACTCTCATGGTGACGCCGGTCACCCGGCATGAAATGCGCGACGCAGCGCATGCGTTATTGGCATCAGATGGTACCTGCGTAACGGTGATCCGTGACAGCGTGGGTTTTGTCTCTCAGCGGGTGCTTGCTGCCGTGGTGAACCTGGCCTGCGATATTGCCCAGCGTGAGATCGCCACGCCTGCCGATATCGATAATGCCGTCAGGCTCGGGCTCAACTATCCCCAGGGCCCGCTGGCGTGGGGGGAAGCCCTGGGACCGAAACGGTTGCTTGGCATACTCAATCGTATTCACGTATTGACGGGTGATCCACGCTATCGGCCAAGCCCATGGCTGCGTCGTCGTGCCACGCTTGGCGTATCGCTTTTACATCCATCATCCGGTGCTCGGTGATGTCGAAAATTGATGATGTTGATTCAAAAGAGGGGGGTGCCATGGGAGCGCTAACGGGCGTTCGTGTGCTCGACTTAAGCCGGGTGCTGGCGGGGCCTTGGGGCAGCCAAGTGCTAGCTGACCTTGGTGCGGATGTTGTCAAGGTGGAGCGTATTGGGCGTGGGGATGATACTCGTGCCTGGGGGCCTCCCTACATGAAGACTGCTGACGGTGAAAATACTCAGGAAACTTCTTACTATCAGTCTTCCAATCGCAATAAACGCTCGGTGGCTGTCGATATTGCTAGCGAGAAAGGCCAGGAAATTGTTCGTGCACTGGCTGCCGAGAGCGACGTGCTGATAGAGAATTTCAAAGCAGGCTCCTTAAAGAAATACGGTCTGGATTACGAGTCACTTTCAAGCCTTAATCCGAGATTGGTCTATTGCTCAATTACGGGGTTTGGTCAGACGGGGCCTCGTGCGCAGGAGCCTGGCTATGATTTTATTATTCAGGGTATGGGCGGGCTGATGAGCATCACCGGTGAACGTGATGGTGTTCCGAGTGGCGGCCCGCAGAAAGTGGGCGTGGCTGTCACCGATGTGATGACGGGCCTGTATTCGGTTATTGCTATACAAGCAGCCCTACTGGCTCGTGAAAAAACTGGGCGTGGCCAGCATTGTGATATGGCCTTACTGGATGTACAGCTGGCTGCGTTGGGTAATCAGAGCCAAAACTACCTAAGTACGGGCGTATCACCTGGCCGCTACGGTAATGCGCATGCCAATATCGTGCCCTATAACTCCTTCCATGCAAGTGATAAGGATTTCATTATCGCCTGTGGCAACGATTCTCAGTTTGCCGCATTGTGCAATGCGATAGAGCTGCCCGAATTGTCTGTGGATCCCCGGTTTTCAAAGAATGAAGATCGCGTCAGAAACAGAGAGGCGATTACTCAGATTCTATCGGACCATTTCAAGCGCGACACAGCGGACGCTTGGGTGAAGAGAATAAGTAAGGTCAAAGTGCCCGTCGGGCTAATCAATAACATTGCCGATGCATTAGCGGAGCCTCAAGTGGATGCTCGTGGCATGTTAGTCAATATCCCCCACCCCATGAATCCTGACTTCGAGATGGTTGGGAGCCCAATTCATCTTTCTGATACGCCAGTAGAATATAAAAGGCCAGCACCACTGCTAGGCCAAGATACGAATGATGTGCTTGCTGAATACCTTGGCCTTTCACCAGAACAACTATCGCAGTTTAAAAATGACGGCGTCGTCGGTTAATCCACTTTTTACGTATATCACTAAGGAGCTTTCATGAAAGTACTTGTCGCGGTGAAGCGCGTCATCGACTACAACGTCAAAATTCGTGTCAAAGCGGACCATTCTGACGTCGACCTTACCAACGTCAAAATGGCCATGAACCCCTTCTGCGAAATTGCCGTGGAAGAAGCCGTGCGTCTGAAAGAGAAGGGCGTTGCGACGGAAGTGGTCGCCGTGACGGTGGGCCCCAAGGCCGCCCAGGAGCAACTGCGCACCGCGCTGGCGCTGGGGGCGGATCGCGCCATTCATATCGAAACTGACGAGCGCGCCGAATCACTGGCCGTCGCCAAGCTGCTGGCCAAGGTGGTCGATGAAGAGCAACCGGGCATGGTGATTCTCGGCAAGCAGGCCATCGACACCGACAATAACCAGACCGGCCAGATGCTTGCCGCCTTGACCAACCTGCCCCAGGGCACCTTTGCGTCAGAGGTGACCGTCGATGGCGACAAGGTTCACGTGACCCGGGAAATCGATGGCGGCCTGCAGACGGTTGCCTTGACGCTGCCGGCGATCGTCACGACCGATCTGCGCCTCAACGAGCCGCGCTACGCCAAGCTGCCGGATATCATGAAAGCCAAGAAAAAGCCCATGGACGTGAAGACTCCCGCCGATCTGGGTGTCGAGGTGGCGTCCAAGGTCAGCCTTTTGAAAGTCGAATCCCCGGCGGAGCGCAAGGGCGGTATCAAAGTGGCCTCGGTAGACGAGCTGATCGACAAACTGAAAAACGAAGCCAAGGTTCTTTAAGGTCGGTTCTTTACAACCCGTACTTTGAGACGAGTTCTTCGAGACAAGCGCTTTGAAAGGAGCTGATTTTATGAGTATTTTGGTACTTGCCGACCTGCATGAAGGCCAGCTGGCGGGCGCCACGGCCCACGTCGTGGCCGCGGCTAAAGCCATTGGTGGCGATATCGACGTTCTTGTCGCCGGTGAAGGCGTTCAGGCCGCGGCCGAGGCGGCGGCCAAGCTTGACGGCGTAAGTAAAGTACGCGTTGCGGATAACGCCGTTTACGCCCACCAGCTTGCCGAGCCTATGGGCGCACTGCTGGTCGAACTGGCCGATGGCTACACCCACGTACTGGCCAGCGCCTCCACCACCGGCAAAAACGTGCTACCGCGTCTGGCGGCCTTGAAAGACGTCAGCCAGCTTTCTGATGTGCTTGCCGTGGATAGCGCTGATACCTTCAAGCGCCCGATTTACGCGGGTAACGCCATCGCGACCGTCAAGAGCGACGACGCGCTGAAAGTCATCACCGTGCGTACCACCGGCTTTGATGCCGTGGGTGATGGCGGCAGCCCCACCATCGAAGCCGTTGATACCGTGGTCGACAATGCCCAGTCCAGTTTCGTCAAGCAGGAGCTTGCCGAGTCGGACCGCCCGGAGCTGGGTGGCGCCAAGGTGGTGATTTCCGGCGGCCGCGGCATGGGCAACGGCGAAAACTTCAAGCTGCTCGACGGCATTGCCGACAAGCTGGGGGCGGCGATTGGTGCTTCCCGCGCCGCGGTAGACGCAGGCTTCGTGCCCAACGATATGCAGGTCGGCCAGACCGGCAAGATCGTGGCCCCGGAGCTGTATATCGCGGTGGGGATTTCCGGCGCCATCCAGCACCTGGCCGGCATGAAGGACTCCAAGGTCATCGTCGCGATCAACAAGGACGACGAAGCGCCGATCTTCCAGGTTGCCGATTATGGCCTGGTGGGCGATCTGTTCGAGATCCTCCCGGAGCTGGAAAGCAACATTTAGCAGGGCCTGATTACTGGATGCTAGTGTTCAAGCCTTCTTGAGCACTAGCTTTGCTTGCCAGTCAGCTGCTGAGGCTGGATAGCAGTCGGCATGCTAATGAGTGACTCTAGGTATTGACCGTTTGACGGATAAGCTGGGCTTTATCCTGTAATAAGGGCTTGTAAATATCTAACAGCATTTGCATATCAACGCGTGCGGCGTTGGTGCTGATATTGATGGCGCCTATGAGCTTGTCGTGGATGTCGATGACGGGAACGGCAATGGAGCGTAAGCCAGAGTCTAATTCTTGATCTACTACCGAATAACCTAGTTGACGCACTTCATCGATACACCTCTTTAACTCCTCTTTATCAGTGATGGTTTTATCGGTGTATCGTTTCAATGAAATGCGTTCTAAATAGGCGTTTAGCTCTGTTTCAGATAACTGCGATAACAATGCGCGCCCCATGGATGTGTGTGCTGCCGGGAGGCGTGTCCCCACTGATAAAGAAATCGCCATCAAGCGATGTGGTGCCGCTGAGCGGGCCACATAAATGACATCGTCTCCATCCAAAACACCAAGTGAGGATGACTCGCCACTTTGAGCGGTAATATCCTCCAGATATTGTTGTATGACGCTGCGATAATTATTCGCCGAAAGATATGAATACCCTAGTTGAAGTACTCTGGGAGCGAGTTCGAAGTAACGTTGATTTTTACGCACATAGCCTAATGCGTTCAGCGTTAACAAGAATCGTCGTGCTTTTGCTCGGTTCATACCTGTACGGGCAGCAACCTCACTTAACGTCATTTTTGGATGGGAGTCATCGAAGGCCATGATGACTTCCAAGCCACTCGCCAGTGCTGTGACGAAATCACGGTCATCAGGCTTAAGCGTTTCTACCTGGGGTAAGTCTTCCATTATTTTGCTCTCATCCAGTTAATTCATGTTCCCCAAATACTTTAGCACGATGTTCGAATAGCGAATAATTGTGCTTATAGGCTATAGGCATACCATGCCCATGTCCCTTCTTTATACCTTGGTAGTAGCGAAGCGCAGCCAAAACCGGTCTATGCATTTTGGCTCTATAAATAAAGCATTGTTATTTAAGGTTTTTTTATTTATATCGGCCTGTGTATTGCTTCAAATTTGATGGCCTGAGCCCAACAGCCATTTGACCCGGTATGTATTCGGCAGTAAATTGTTCGTATTGAGAATCTATGTTCGTTTAACGAACAAATGCCAATAAGTTAGTAACGTTCAGCTAAGAGGCACCCAACATGGCCGAGTTTCTAAGCTTGCATGACGCGGTAGCGCGCTTCGTCGAAGACGGCGCTACCGTTGCCATGGAAGGCTTTACCCATTTGATTCCATTTGCCGCCGGTCACGAAGTGATCCGTCAAAAAAAGCGCAACCTGACGCTGATTCGTATGACCCCCGATATCATCTACGATCAACTGATCGGGGCGGGCTGCGCGAAGAAAGTGATTTTCTCTTGGGGCGGTAACCCGGGCGTGGGCTCGCTGCACCGTCTGCGGGATGCGGTGGAGAAAGGTTGGCCGCGCAAGATCGAGATTCTTGAACACAGCCACGCCGCCATGGCCTGCGCCTTTGAAGCGGGGGCTGCTGGTTTACCGCTGGCGGTTTTTCGCGGCTACATCGGCAGCGAACTGCCCAGCGTCAATGATCAAATCAAATTTATCGAGTGCCCATTTACCGGGGAGCGTCTAGCCGCTGTGCCGTCGGTGCGTCCGGATGTGTCGATTGTTCACGCCCAACGAGCAGACCGCCAGGGCAATGTGCTGGTGGAAGGGATTGTTGGTGTGCAGAAAGAGGCGGTTTTGGCAGCCAAGCACAGCATTGTCACCGTGGAAGAGATCGTCGATGACCTGGACACGCACCCCAACGCCTGTGTGATTCCCAGCTGGGCCATCAGCGCCGTTGCCGTCGCGGAAAAGGGGGCGCTGCCTTCTTACACGCATGGTTACTACGACCGCAGCAACCGCTTTTATAAAGAGTGGGATGCGATTGCCCGTGACCGCGAGGCCTTTACCCAGTGGCTCGATGACAACGTTTTTAACGATGTTCAACATCATACAGGAGAGACTATTTAATGAGCCTCGAATATACCTCGTCTGAAATGATGTCGGTGACTGCCGCGCGGGCACTGGAAAATGGCATGACCTGTTTTGTGGGCATCGGCTTACCTTCCGAAGCCGCTAACCTGGCACGCCTGACGCATGCGCCGGACGTGGTGCTGATTTATGAGTCCGGTACGCTGCAAACCAAGCCCGATATTCTGCCGCTCTCCATCGGCGATGGCGAGCTGTGCGAATCGGCGTTGACCACCGTGTCAGTGCCGGAGATGTTCCGCTACTGGCTGCAGGGCGGCAAGGTCGACGTGGGCTTTTTAGGCACCGCCCAGATCGACCGCTTTGCAAACCTCAACACGACGCTGATCGGTGATTACAAGGCGCCCAAGGTGCGCCTGCCGGGCGGCGGTGGCGCGCCGGAAATCGCCACCAATGCGGGGGAAGTGTTTATCACCCTGAAGCACTCCAAGCGGGCGTTTGTAAAAGACGTCGACTTTGTCACCACGCTTGGTTTTGGCCGCGACGGCAAAGGCCGCGACAACGTGCCCAACATCGGCAAAGGCCCTACCCGGGTGATCACCGACCTCTGTGTCATGAAGCCTGACCCCGAGACTAAAGAGCTGGTGGTGGTTTCGCTGCACACTGGGGTATCCCGTGAAGACGTGATTGAGGCCACTGGCTGGGAGATCCGCTTTGCCGAGCAGCTTGAGAGCACTCCCGAGCCCAGCGAAACCGAGCTTACAATTTTACGTGAGCTAAAAGCCCGCACCGAGCGCGCCCACGTGGGCGCATAAGGAGTTTTTGATGAGCGATGTCTACCTTTGCCATCCGCGTCGCACTGCTGTGGGCCGTTTCGGCGGTACGCTTGCCAGTGTACGTCCAGATGATTTCGCCGCGACAATTTTCAAAGCCGTGCTGTCGGAAGCGCCGAACCTCAATCCTGTGTCTTTAGACGAAGTATTCATGGGCTGTGCCAACCAGGCCGGTGAAGATAACCGCAATGTCGCGCGGATGTCATCGCTGCTGGCGGGCATTCCCACCTCGGTACCTGGCACTACCATGAACCGCCTTTGTGGCTCGGGTATGGACGCAGTGGGCACGGCGTTTCGTGCCATTAAAGCCGGTGAGATGGAGCTGGCGCTGGCTGGTGGTGTGGAATCCATGTCCCGAGCGCCTTACGTGATGGGCAAGGCCGATAGCGCCTTCGCCCGGGGGCAGAAGATTGAAGATACCACCATCGGCTGGCGCTTTATCAACCCGCTGATGAAGGAAGCCTACGGCGTCGAGTCCATGCCGGAGACGGCGGAAAACGTTGCCGAGCAGTTCAACATCTCCCGTGAAGATCAGGACGCCTTTGCGTTGCGTTCCCAGCAGAAAGCCGCCGCCGCGCAACAGGCCGGTCGCTTTGCCCAAGAGATCACTGCGATTGAGATCCCACGCCGCAAGCGGGAGCCGCTGATCTTTGATCAGGATGAGCACCTGCGGGAAACCACGCTTGAGAAACTCGCCGGACTGCCCACTCCCTTCCGTGAAGGTGGTAGCGTCACCGCAGGCAACGCCTCGGGTGTTAACGACGGCGCGGCGGCGATGTTGGTGGTAAGCGCGGCAGCGGTCAAACAGCACGGTCTTAAACCGATGGCGAAGATCATTGGCATGGCAACGGCGGGCGTTGAGCCACGGATCATGGGTTACGGCCCCGTGCCTGCGGTCAACCGTCTGCTTGAACGCACCGGCGTGAGTCTCGATGACATCGATATTATCGAACTCAACGAAGCCTTTGCCGCCCAGGCACTGGCGTGTATGCGCGACCTGGGGCTGGCCGACGATGATCCTCGCGTCAACCCTAACGGCGGCGCGATTGCCCTGGGGCACCCGCTAGGCATGTCCGGCGCGCGCCTGTTGCTGACCGCCGCCCATGAGCTGCAAACCAGTGGCAAGCGCTATGCGCTTTGCACCATGTGTGTAGGCGTGGGTCAGGGTATCGCCACGCTGATAGAAAGGGCGTAAGAAGGATAAGGTAAGGGGGAAGATATAAGAGTTGAAGCTCTGATCTTCCGTATTACCGCGAGCTTCCAATGATGCGATGCCTGAGGAAGGGAGAGTTACTATGGCATTTATGGATATCAATGGCCGCAGCGTCGCCTACCGGCTGCTCGGCTCGGAAACGAGCCCACTGATCGTTATGGCGCACCCGCTGGGCATGAGTCAATCAGTATGGGACGACGTGATTCCCGCGCTGCTGCCACGTTACCGGGTACTGACTTGGGATCTACCTGGTCACGGGGCAAGCGCGGCTGTAAGCGGTAAACAAATCAGCCCCTCCGACTTGGCAGCTGAAGCATTGGCACTGGTGGAGCTCGCTGGCGCTAGGCGCTTTCACTTTATTGGAACGTCGATCGGTGGTGTGGTTGGCCAGCAGCTGATTGTCGCGCACGCCGAGTGTCTATTGTCAGCAACGCTGACCAATACCGGCGCGGTGATCGGCAATCCGGATCTCTGGAACACCCGTGCAGGTCGTGTACGGCAGGAAGGCTTGACGGCGATGTCTGAAGAGATTGTGCCGCGCTGGTTTGCGCCAAAGGCGTTTGAAGCAAGCCCGGCGCTGAAAGCGGGCTGGTGCACCCAGATGGGCCGTGGCGATGATGAGTCCTACGCCCAGCTGTGCGAAATGCTCGGCCGCGATACGTTCACTGGAAGGCTCTCAGGTAAGAACACTCTTCATAAGGTTAGGGTACAGCTGTTTGGCGGAAGCGAGGATCTGGCCACGCCGCCTGCGACGCTGGAAGCCCTATCAGCGGAGCTCGATGACTCACCGCTAGAGATTTTTGAAGGCGTGGGTCATGTACCCTCGGTAGAAGCCCCGGCGCTGTTCGCGCAAAAGCTACTAGCTGTGCTCGCCGTCGATTGAAGCGATTTTTGGGTAGGGCTACTCCTTAAGTAGCCATGTGAAGCGCTTTCGGATACTTGCCTGCATCATCCTTTTCAAGCGCTATTAGCACACATGATATCTATAAATCCTTTTGACATTAACAATACGCTATAGAGAGCCTCGAAATGACCCCAATATCGTTCCTTTCAACCGACGTTATTCGCGACCGTTTCTCTAAGGCCATGTCGGACATGTATAAAGCAGAAGTGCCACAATACGGCGCGTTGCTTGAACTTGTGGAACGAGTCAACCTAGAAACGCTCAACCAACAGCCTGACCTGCACCGCCGTTTGAAAAGCCAGGATGAGCTGGCGCGTTTGAGCGTAGAGCGCCACGGGGCCATTCGAGTGGGAACAGCAAACGAGCTTTCCATGTTGCGGCGGCTGTTTGCCGTTATGGGGATGTACCCGGTGGGCTATTACGATCTCTCCGAAGCTGGGGTGCCTGTTCACTCAACAGCCTTCCGGCCCATCGACGATGAGGCGCTGGCGCGCAATCCTTTCCGCGTTTTTACCTCGCTACTCCGTTTAGAGTTAATCGAAAGCGAGACGCTACGCCAGCGTTCAGAAGAGATACTGGCGAAACGTGATATTTTCACTCCGCGCGTGCGGGAGCTCATTGAGCGTCACGAGTCCGAGGGCGGGCTAACCAACAAGGAAGCTGACCAGTTTGTTAAGGAAGCACTGGAAACGTTCCGCTGGCACCAGGACGCTACGGTCGATCTGGAGACTTATCATGCGCTTCATGATGAGCACCGGTTGATTGCTGACGTGGTTTGCTTCCGAGGGCCACATATTAATCACCTGACGCCGCGCACCTTGGATATTGATGAAGTGCAGCGCCGTATGCCGGATATGGGCATGAATCCCAAAGCGGTGATTGAAGGGCCGCCGCATCGTGAATGCCCTATTTTGTTGCGCCAAACGAGCTTTAAGGCGTTAGAGGAGTCGATTCGTTTTGCGGGTAACGCAGAAGGAACCCATACGGCACGCTTTGGTGAAATTGAGCAGCGCGGGATGGCACTCACGCCAAGGGGGCGTGAACTTTATGACCAGTTACTGAGAGAAGGCCGCAAACAAGCCGCGGAACTGGATAACGAGGCTTATCAAGCAGTAATGAATAAGGTATTTATGGCGCTTCCCGACTGTGAGGAGGCAATGCGCCATGAAGGCTTGGCGTACTTTCAATACCGCCTGACAGAAGCAGGTCAGACCGCTGAGGGTAATGCTAGTAACGATCTTGAGGTTTTGATCGAACAAGGCCTTGTGGAAGCCCATCCGATTACTTATGAAGACTTTTTACCGGTGAGTGCTGCAGGTATTTTTCGGTCGAACTTAGGTGAAGAGCAGAACGAGGCCTATGAGGGTAACGCTAATCGCGGTGCCTTTGAAGAAGCGTTGGGTTCTCAGGTAACCGATGAGCTTTCGCTTTACGCTGAGCGCGAGCAGGCATCGAAAGCAAATGTCTTGGCGAGTTTGAAAGGCGATACTTTAAAAGCCTAACCGGTGTATGGAAGCCGGGAGCCAAGATCAGGGCGGTGTGATGTGACGGCCGCATAAAAAGTCCTTGTGGTTCTGTCATTTGCCCACTCCGCCATTTAAGTGCCTAAGAAGAACACGTAAGGCGAGACATCGTTGGACGGCTATGGTTGGCATCACCCCAGGATTGTACCCGAGCAGCGAATCGGACTATAAAGTGTCGCGCTACTCAATCTGGGGTGAAGTCGTACTAACCAATCAAGACGGGCTGGTACTTTTCTAGTAAGGCGATGCTGTTCTGAGAAGGCTCCTTTGAGAAGGCTCAAGGCGAGAGCAAACGATCAGATTAAACCATACTGGTTCGCTTTCATTCGCAGGTAGCTAAGGCCGTCGGTGAGCACTTCCTCGCGGGAGGGGGCGACATCGCGCCAAACGGAGAGGGCGCTGGCTACCTGAGGGGGCACGGTGATAAAGCTCTCCATGGCCATGCCGCCCTTGAATTCAATGGCGGCAAGAGCGGTGAAGACTTCATCCCAGGCAATCGTGTCGCGACCTGGCGTGCCACGGTCGGATGCGGACAGATGAATGTACTTGAGGTGCTCTCGGGCACGAAGAATGCCTTGGGCGATGCCCTTTTCTTCGATATTCATGTGGTAGGTATCGAGGTGGACAAAGACATTTTCGGCACCGACCATCTCGCATAGCATGACTGCCTGGTCGGCGGTGTTGAGCAGGTGGTTTTCATAGCGGTTCACCGCTTCCAGCCCGTATAGCATTCCTTTTGACTGGGCATAGGCGGCGGCTTTTTCGACCACTCGGGCCGTCGCGTCGTACTCTTGCTGAGTGGGGCGGGAGCCGGTGCGCTGACCAATGCCGCCGTAAATGACCCCGCTCATCACCTTGGCGCCTATCTCGGCGGATTTATCAATGGCCATGGTGAGAAAGTCGAGTGCACCTTCTGGGTTGTTGGTAGGCAGCTTGTCCAGGGGGAGCCCAAGCGAGCAGACACAATCTACCTCAGCTTTTTCCAGCAGGTTGCGTGTATGGGCGGTATCGACCCCCATGGGATCCAGCATCGTTATCTCAAGAAAGTCGATGTCGTGCTTGACCGCTTCGGAAATGGCCAACTCGGCGGCTGGCCGATCCCACTCCATTGCCCACATGGCGGTATGTACGCCAAAGCCACTAACACTCATGGGTCACTCCTTCTATTATTGTGTGAACGTGCGATTCTTGTGTGGATATGATGGTTATGTGTAAGTGCGTTTGTGATGTAAGTACGTTTGTTATGTGAGTACGTGCTCGTTGCACACTTACGTCATCGTGGCGGCAACCTCAGGCACTTGCCTTGCGCCTTGAGGAGAACCTGGCCCAGAGGTAGCGCACCACCATGACGGCGAGGAGAATCCCGCCCCATAGCGCTGTTGCCAGGTGTTGGTTGGTGCCGAGCAGGTTAAGACCGGAGCTGATGACCTGCAAAATGATGAGTGCCATGACAACCGGCGCTACGCGACCAAAACCACCGAAGGGGTCAACCCGGCCTAAAAAGCAGGCCAGCACGGTGATCAAAAGGTAGGCTTCGCCATGGCCAACGCGCACCGAGTTGAAGCGGCTGGCCATGATGATGCCCGCGATACCGCACATGATGCCGGACAGTACGTACACCATGGTGAGGGTGCGTCTTGTGCTGATGCCTGAGTAGCGTGTAGCGGCTGTGTTTGAACCCAGCATGTAGATCGAGAATCCTAACCGGGTGCGGTTGAGGATCAGCGCCCAAATAGCAGCACTGAGGCCGAAAATCAGCAGTGGAATGGGAATACCAAACAGTGTGCCTTGGCCAAGATAGGCAAGTTCTTCGGGGAAACCTGAAATACTGCCGCCACGGGTAAGAAACTCGCCTAATCCGCGCAGGAATATCATCATGGCCAGTGAGGCGAGAATAGGGTGCGCGCCAGTGTAGGCAACAATGGCCCCCAGCGCCCACCCGATCAGTGCGCCGCTGAGTATGGCGGCCAACATGCCGAGTAGAATGCCTGTCATGCCCGCGTCCGTACCACCCAGCCAGCCAATTACCCAAGCCATCGCTAGCGCTGAGATATTGGCGGAGAAAGTAATCGCGAGGTTGAGCCCGCCTGAGAGCAAGGGGATCAACATGGCCAGTGCCAGCAGGCCTAGTTCAGGTAGCTGGAAGGCGATGGAGGAAAAGGTAGCGCCGGTAAAAAAGCGGTCGGATAACGAGCTGAACAGGATCAGCAGCGCCAACAGAACAATGCTTATGCCTATCAGTTCTCCTGCTGGGCCAGATGAGGGGCTACCTCTGGAGGCGTTGCGAGAGAAAAGCTGCGTTACAAATGAGTGCATTACACTACCTCCCCATGACGGGTTGTGGCACGCGTGCGTTTAAGGCGCGTGCGCAGGGCATCGAGGGTATCCCCTGACATGCAGATAGCGATCAAAATAGTGGCCCCCACGATCATTCGGAAAGCGTAAGAGGAAATGCCAAGCAGGTTGAGGCCGTTTTGAGTAATGGCTACCAGGGCCAAGCCGAGCACTGCCCCCAGCAGCGTGCCGCGCCCGCCTCCCAGGCGTGCTCCGCCCAGCACGACAGCGGCAAGCACTTCAAGCTCTCGCCCGTACATGGCATTGGGCACGACCTCTTGGGCGTAATGCATCTGCATGAGCCCTGCGATGCCGGCGCAAGCACCCAGCCAGCCGTAGGCCAGGTAGTGCATCTTGCCAATGCCTATCCCCAGTCGCCGTGCGGCTTCGGGGTTGTCGCCCATGGCGAATATCTGGCGGCCAATGTTAAGGCGCCTAAGCAGCAGCCAAGTGGCAAATAGCACCACTGCCATGACGAAAACGGGCAGGGTGAGTTCGGCCCAGCCGTTGCTGGTTTCCAGTTCGAAGAATACGACACGGTCAACCACCCAGTCCGGTAGTAGATAAATCGAGGCGCCGTCGGTTAGAAACATCAGCAAGCCGAAGAACAGGTTAAAGGTGGCGATGGTCACGACAATCGAGATGATTTTGAAGTGATAGATAAAGGCGGCGTTGATGGCACCTAGCAAAGTGCCAAAGCCAATGGCTAAGCCAAAACCAATAGCCCAGTTGCCGCCGCCGATGCTGATCAAGGTGGTGGCAGTAAGGTACTGGACGACCGAGGCGGCCACGGCGAAGGAGATGTCTATACCACCGGCGACCAGCACCACCAAAAGGCCCGCAGCGAAGATCACGTTGACTGCGGAGTAGTTAAGGAGGTCCAGGATATTGACCAGCGTCAGAAAGGTATCGGTGGTGAGTGATAGCGCGATGCAAATCAACACGATCACGGCGATCAGCCATAGCTCGGTACCACCCACACGAGGAATAAATTTATGCATGAACAGCCTCCTCAATGTGCGTAAGCTCGGTCGTCGCGGGTGTGAATTCCTCTATTAAACGGCCATCACGCATGTGCAACACGCGGTCCGAGTTGAAATAGACTTCAGGTATTTCGTCTGAAATCAGCAGAATCGCCACTCCCTGCTCTGCAAGGGCGGTCACGATTTCGAAAATACCGGCACGGGCACCGACGTCCACACCGACGGTGGGACTGTCGAGAATTAATAGTTTTGGCTCGGTGGCTAGCCATTTGGCAAGTACGATGCGCTGCTGATTACCGCCAGACAGGCTGGAAATGGGATCGCGGGTATCGCCAATCTTGACCTTCAGGCGGTGAATCCAGTCATCCACCAGACGCTTTTTTTTCTTCGGTGAGAGCAAACCGAGCGGGTTTAGCAGGCGACCAAGCACGGTAATGGCAGTGTTATCGCCGATGGGTTGCTGTTGGATCAGGCCAAGCGATAGCCGGTCTTCGGATACATAGGCAATCCCGGCCTTGATGGCATCCCGGTTTGAGGCCATGTGAAGCGGCTTGCCTTCGAACACAATCTGGCCTTCGTCGGGTCGTCGCATTCCGAATAGCGATAGTGCGAGTTCTGTGCGGCCCGCGCCAAGCAGGCCAGTTAGCCCGACGATTTCTCCAGGGTGTATATCGAGATCTACATTGTGATACTCCCCACTGCGGGAGAGATTTTTAACGTTCAGTAGCGGGTCGCCCTGTTGGGCTGGAGCTGGGCGCGTCTGGTAATCGAAACGTTGGCCCGTCATCAGTTCGGTCAAGCGTGATTGGGTCATGTTGCTGGTGGAGTAGGTGCCGACGTAGCGACCGTCGCGCAGCACTGTGACCCGGGTACAGATATCCAGAACTTCCGCTAGCCGATGGCTTACAAACACTACGGCAATATTCTGTTCGGACAGCTTTCGGACGATAGTGATGAGGGCTTCGGTTTCGTGCCGCGACAGTGAGGCGGTAGGCTCGTCCATGAAAACCAGGCGTGCGTCAGCAATCAGGGCCCTGGCGATGGCGGCGAGCTGGCGGTTGGCAATGGACAGGGAGTCGACCCTGACGTCCAGGTCGATAGATACACCTAACCTTTGGAGTAGATCGGCGGCCTTTTGACGCATGGTCGCGTAGTTTACCAAGCCCACGCGAGTGCCAAGGTTCTGTTCAAAGGCTATGTTTTCGGCCACGCTCATTTCGGGAAATAGGGCAAGGTCTTGCCAGATGACCTGAATGCCCATTTCTCTTGCCTGGGAGGGACCTAACCCGAGCATGTCCTTGCCATCCCATTGCATGATGGCGCCGGGTTCTGGTTGGTGTACGCCGCTGATGGTTTTGATCAGCGTGGATTTCCCGCAACCGTTTTCTCCGGCAAGGCATAGTACCTCGCCTGGTATGACGTTAAAGGAGATATCGTCAAGCGCCTGTACACCGCCAAAACGCTTGGATACGTGCTCAAGGCGCAGCAACTCAGGGGGCTGCTCATCAGCCCCAGCTAGTTTATGGTTCATGGTTGACCTCTGGCGTGCTCCTGGGGGACAGCTAGGCGCTGTTAGAGGCCGAGGGCGGCCAGTTCATCGACGGTTTCGCTATTGATCTCGATCAGCTGGTCGACAATGATGTTGCGGCTCTCTACGTCCGGATCAATCACGCCGAGTCCTTCGACTTCCATGCCGCTTTCCAGCGTCTCGCCATTGGCCAGCAGAGTGCCAAGAGTGACAAATACTTCGCCAGCCTGTTTAGGATTCCACATGAAGCCACCGCTTAACACGCCGTCATGAAGCAGGCGGCGTCCCTGGCCTGGTGAGAACGGGCCAAGCACGACAACCTCGCCACTGAGGCGGCGTTCCGCTACGGCGCGTGCCGCACCAATCGGCCCTTGGCTGCCAAAGGCAAGTATGCCACCGAGGTCGTCGTTGGCCCGCATCAGGTCAAGCGCTGTACGTCGGGAGGCGTCCACATCCTCGGCCACGCCATAGCGGTCGCCAATGGCGCTCATGTCCGGGTAATTATCTTCGATATAGGCGATTGCGGCGTCTGCCCAGGCGTTGTGCAGAGGAACGGAAAGTCCGCCAACAAATACCGCATACTGACCGCTGCCATCCATCAGCTCGGCCAGGCGCTCGCCGTAGGCCTCACCAAACCCCTGGGCTGAGGCAAGCTCGAAGTTCCAGGCCACATTTTGCTGGTCAGGCGATTCATGAGTAAGCACGATGATGCCTTGGTCACGTGCTCGGGCAAGCACTGGCTCAAGTACCTGAGCATCATTGGGCACTACGCCGATAACATCCACGCCTTGGGCGATCATGTCTTCGATGGCACGTACCTGAAGGGCTGGATCTGCACTGGTAGGTCCGACCATGAAGCCTTCAACCCCGAGTTCCTCGGCTTTTTCTTCAATGCCACTTTCCATGGCGTTGAACCAGGGGATTCCGCCGATCTTGGCCACAACACCTATGGTGGGGCTGTCATCGGCGATGGCAGCGCCAGAAGCGAGGGCCATGATGGCTGAGCTGGCGGCGAGCTTGAACGCGCGGCGTGAAAGTTTGCTGAGGTTCATGTTTGTTCTCCCGTTATCTTTGTTGATCTTGTTTACGGATCTTGTTTGTTGATCTTGTTTACGGATCTTGTTTGTTGATTTTATAGATCGAACGGATATGTACGTTGCTGGCTGGGAGCCTGTTATCAGAGCCAATGCTGCCTCTGTCAGTTAAAAGCTAAAACCTTTTAGCTTGTTTCGTCAAGCCGCTTGGCGCATATTTGGGACCTGAAGCTAAAACCTTTTAGCTTGTCTCTTCAAAAAGAGCATGGCATGGTGATTCAGCGCTTATATCACGGAGATCAATATGACCAGAGCAAAGCCGGGAGGGCGAACCACGATCAGGGATATTGCCAGTGCGGCGGGCACTTCTACCTCGGCGGTCAGCTTTGTGCTCAACGGTAGTTGGCAGCAGCATCGGATCAAGGAGGCGACAGCAAAGCATATACTTGCGTTGGCCAAGCAACTGGATTATCAACCGAATCAGCGTGCCCGGGGACTCCGCATGCAGCGCTCGTCGCTGGCCGGTATGATCGTACCTCACCACCGCAATCGCTTTTTTGCTGGCCTGATCGAGAACTTTGAGAGTGAGGCGCGGCGACGTTCCTTAGTGCCGATCGTGGTGAGTACTCAGCGTGATCAGGATATTGAGGAACAAGTGACCGCCACTCTGGTGGGCCAACAGGTAGAGCTATTGGTCATTGCAGGCGTGCGCCATCCGGAGCCCTTGAATCAGCTATGCCGTGCTCGGGGGGTGCGTTGTGTCAATGTCGACTTGCCGGGAGCTGATACGTTTTCTGTGGTGACGGACAACGTGGGGGGGGCCCGTAATCTGACCCGTATGTTGTTGAAGGATATTCCTCAGGGCGAGCGCGTGATTTTTCTCGGAGGGCGGGAGGACGAGTACGCAACGGACCAGCGGGTGGAGGGGTTTATGGCGGTATGCCGTGAGCATTCACGTACCGTCGAGCCAGGCGATATTTTGCGCTGTGGGTACAGCCCTCTGGCATCCAAAGCCGCACTGGAGGCGCTTTTTACCGATGGCGGCAAGCCTCCTGCGGCGTTGTTGGTTAACTCGATCACTGCTTTTGAGGGGTTTGCCATGTTCTGGCACGCCTATCCCGAACGGGTTCGTCATGCCCGCCTGGCTTGCTTTGACTGGGACCCTTTTGCTGCCTGTTTACCGCTCGATACCATCATGCTGAGGCAGGACATGGAAACAATGATTCAAACCTGTTTCGAGTGGTTTGATGGCAGCGCCGAGCGTGCCGGTGAAGTGGTGGTTATTCCGCCACGTTTAGTGATTGGTAATCCCTCCGAGTCTCAGTTTTTGCAGGAGGAGCAGCCGGATGCTGAATACTATCAACCTTCATGAACTGGTTGTACGTCTTACCCCCTGGTTAGAGGGGCCTGAGCGTCGGCTTGTCGCATTGGCAGGGCCGCCCGGGGCAGGCAAGAGTTATATTGCCAAACGATTGTTTGATGCGCTTTCGTCAATTTCTCCTGGCCACGTGGCGATTCTGCCCATGGATGGGTTCCACTACGATGATGAGTTGTTGTCGGAACGCGGTGACTTGGGTCGCAAGGGCGCTCCTCATACCTTCGATGTTGATGGCCTGCATGTGATGCTACAGCGTATTACGGCTGATGATGGCACCGCCGTAGCCGTGCCGGTATTTGATCGAACCAGGGAAATTTCGCGAGCCGCCGCCCGTATGATCGGCCCTGAGGTGCGCCTTGTTATCGTTGAGGGAAACTACCTACTGCTGGATGACCCGCAGTGGGTGACGTTGTCTGACCAGATGGATTTGCGTGTTTTTATTCAGGTGCCTGAACATACACTTGAGCAGCGCTTGGGTCAGCGCTGGACTCATCTACCCGATGCGCAACGTCGGGCCAAGTTGGAAGGCAATGACTTGCCAAATATGCGTTTAGTCGTCCAGCAGAGTAGCATTCCTGATTTCTATCTTTACAATGTTTGACAGCCTGAGCTTGCCTGACAATGATGATGGCCACTTCATGAAGGTAATACGTTAAGGTACGGTCAATCGCTGCAAGACCGACTGAGGTGGCTCCCGCCAATTGAAAGCTTGAAGGCGCTACTAAGCACTGACCCTGTTGTATTCCCGGCTCCAACTGCCAGGGCATTGGATCGTTGGTCTTGCACTGTATCCTTGATATACGAGTCGTACATCATGACGAAACGCAGCCAAGTCACTATCACCGATATCGCCAAACATGTGGGTATGACCAACATGACGGTGTCGCGTGCATTGAAAAAGCCTGAGAAGGTCAGGCCAGAGACGCGTGAGAAAATATTGGCTGCGGCAAACGAGCTGGGCTACGTACCGAATGCCTTCGCCAGCCATCTTCGAAGTCGCAAGAACCGGCTCATTGGGCTGGTGACAGCCAGCGTGGATAACCCTTTTTACAGTGAAGTGATCAAGGCCATTTCACGTGCGGCCAAGGAGCATGACTACACCATCATGCTGATCGACACCGATGGCTCGCCAGAACTTGAAGAAGTGGCGATCGATACCCTGCTCAGTTATCAGGTGGCGGGGATCATTCTGTCGCCTGTCTCTGACGACGCCAGTTACCGACCCAATTATCTGGAACGGCTGCGTAAGGCCAACTTGCCGGTGGTGATGCTGGACCGAACGCTGGATGTGACGGACTTCAGCCGTGTGGTACTGGACAACCACCTGGCCGGGCGATTGCTTGGCGAGTGGCTGGTAAAGAAGAACATCGAACGCGTGCTGACACTAACAGGACCCAGTGGCTCGCAAATCACACGGCATCGGCTGGCTGGTCTCAAAGCGGCTTACGAGGAGGCGGGCGTTCCTTTGTCATTGGAGCAACGCCCAGGCGACTATACCTTACAGCCCGCCTATCGCGACATGGCCGCCCATCTTCGCCAGGATAAGCTCCCCGACGCCGTATTCGGTTTCAACCAGTTGATCACGCTGGGGGCGATGCGGGCCCTGCACGATGCCCACGTATCACGGGATGATGTGCTCGTCGTCGGCATCGATCGGCTTCCCTATGCCGATATTTTCGATGTATCGATCCCCTGCGCAGTGCACGACACCTACCAATTAGGGCATGAAGCCTTTCGATTGCTCTTCGAGCAAATAAAAGACCCCACCACCGATGGCCGTGAGGTCACGATCTCTGCCACGCTGATTCAGTAAGTCGCGCGGGAACTTAACATCACAGGGCAGCCAAGCGCTGGGCAATCTGCTCTTCAAGGCGCGACTGATCATAGGCGAAACGGCGGATACCCTCGGCCAGCTTGTCATTGGCCATGGCGTCCTGATTGTGTCCCCAACGAAAAGCAGGCTCGTTGAGCGGTGTTGGCCGTGGGCCGCCATTGCGTGTCATCAACACATTGGCCTTAACTTCGCCCGGTGTCGTCGCCAGTTCTTCGAGCAACACCGGCGAGATGGTCAACCGTGGGCAGCCGGCGAGTGCCAGCACCTGGTCGGCGGTGCGGAAGCTGGCGCCCATCACCACGGTATCGTAACCGCCTTGACTGACCCGCTCGCAGACGCCACGCACGAACTGTACGCCGGGGTCGTTTTCGGGGGTGAAGGTTTGCCCGGTCTCCTTCTTGTACCAGTCGGTGACGCGGCCGACGAAGGGAGACACCAGGAACACACCCGCATCAAAACACGCCTGGGTCTGCGCATCGCTGAACAGAAGGGTCAGGTTGCAGTTGATGCCTTCTTTCTCCAACACTTCTGCGGCACGAATGCCCTCCCAGGTGGAGGCTAACTTGATCAATATTCGGTCTTTGGCCACCCCTCGCTTCTCGTAGAGCGCTACCAGCTCGTGGGCCTTGCGGATGCTGGCCTCGGTATCGAAGGACAGCTTCGCGGCCACTTCGGTGGATACCCGGCCAGGGATGAGCTTGGCAATCTCGCTGCCCATGGCCACGGCGAGGCGATCCACGGCATGTTCTGCCTGCTGGTCGCGGGGTTCGGCTTTGACGGCAGCGAGTTCCTGA
The DNA here is from genome assembly GCF_024124705.1 of Halomonas sp. Mc5H-6. Classification (NCBI taxonomy): domain Bacteria; kingdom Pseudomonadati; phylum Pseudomonadota; class Gammaproteobacteria; order Oceanospirillales; family Halomonadaceae; genus Halomonas; species Halomonas sp. Mc5H-6. The sequence continues at coordinate 163,411 of NZ_JAMXSI010000006.1, read as the reverse complement.
TCAATTAATGCTTGGTACCCCGGTAACTCAAAGGCCTTGAGCAGCAATGATGGGTTGGTCGTGGCGTCGTGCGGTTGGTAGCGCTGAATGGCCTCCAGGTCACCTGTGTCGGCGACCACCATGGAGTGCTGACGAAGCGCATCGAGCTGATAGGTCATGGAGTTTCCCCTTGGCATTAGTGAGACGTGAAGCCGCCGTCTATGGGCAGGCTGGCACCGCTGATCATTGAGGCCGCCGAGCTGAGCAGGAAGGCAACCGGCAGCGCCACTTCACGAGGAGCGGCAAAGCGCCCCAGGGGAATGGCTGCCAGCATAGGGTCGCGCTTGGCGGGGTCTGACCAGGCGCGTTCGGCCATGGGGGTCAGTGTCACCGTCGGGTTGACGCTGTTGACGCGGATGCCCTTGGGGCCAAGTTCGAGACACAGCACCCGCGTCATGGCATCCATGGCCGCCTTGGACGCGCAGTAGCCGAGATGCCCCGGCAGGGCCGCCATGGCCGCCTGACTGGAGACATTGACGATGCTCCCCTGGCGACCATTCGCAATCATGTGACGTGCGGCCTCCCGGGCGACCACGGCACTGGCGGTGACGTTGGTGGCCATGATTTGCTCAAGGTCTTTCGCCTTGACGTCGAGAACGTCGTCGAGGATCGAGACGCCCGCGCAGTTGACCAGGCCATCAATGACAGGCATCTCAGCGAAGGCCGCGGTGACTGCCGCTTCATCGGTAATATCGACGGCCAGGGTAAGCGCCCCGAGCGACTGCTCAAGTTCGCTGAGAATGTCTTGATTACGGCCTATCAGCACCAGGTTAGCGCCCAGCTCGGCGAGGGCTTTGGCTATGTCGAGACCGATACCGCTGGTCGCGCCCGTGACGAGAATGCGTTGATTCTGCAGTTCGAAATTCATGGAATACGTTCACTCGCTCTGTGTGTGGCGGGTATTGAGCTGATGCATGATCGGCTTGAGCGTCGGATAGAGCTGGCAATAAAGTGTGAAGAGTTCATCGTATCGACACGCCGCCGTCTCGCATGGCGTGGCGCGCTCGACGAGGGTGCCATGCTGTAGCGGCTGGGCGAGGTCGAGCAAACCGCAAGCCTGACCGGCCAGCAGGCCAGCACCCAGCGCGGCCTCAACGCTCTCGCGGTAGGTGTAGACGGGCATGCGGGTCACGTCGGCGATGATTTGCATCCATAGATCCGACTGAGTGGCACCGCCGACCACGATCAGGTGGTCGTCGAGGGTTACTCCCTGTTGGGAGCCTGCTTCGATGTTGTGCCGTAGCGCGAAGGTCACGCCTTCCAGCACGGCTCGGTAGAGATGATGGCGCTGGTGATAAAGGCTGAGCCCGATGAAACCGCCGCTGGCATGGGCATCCCATACGGGGCTGCGCTCGCCCATCAAGTAGGGCAGGAAGAGCAGGCCATTGGCCCCCGGGGGGAGTTCGCGCGCGGGCGGCTCGAGACGTTCAAAGGCACTCCCGCTCTCACCGGCGACGGCCTTGTCCTCACCACAGAAGGTATCGACGTACCAGCTGACGGAAGCCCCCGCGGTCAGGGCCCCGCCGAAGGTGTAAAGGTCCTGGCCGCCATTCAGCACATGCGGCATGCTGATGAGCCCCTGCCGGGCATCGACGCGCCGATTGATCACCCCCCAGCACATGCTGGTCCCTATCATGGCGATGTGGTTGCCTGGACGAGTCGCCCCTGCCGCCAGCGTGGCCATCGCCGCATCGACGCCACCGGCGACCACGGGGATACCGGCTTGCAGGCCCAGCGATTCGGCCAGCGATGGCTCCAGGCCACCGACTGTCGCGCCCGAGTCCACCAGCCGGTCCGGCAGTTTGTCTCGGTCAAGACCCAGCGCATCGAGCATTTCCGTCGACCATGCGCGTTTTTCCAGGTCGTAGATACCGCCGATATTACCGGCTGAGCTGTGATCGATAGCGATTTCACCACTCAGACGGTAGTTGATGTAGCTGTTGGGCGGCAGCAGATAACGGGTCTGCTCCCAGACCTCGGGGCGTTCGGCCTTGAGCCACATCATCTTGGTGAACCCGTAGTAGCTGTCCACGCCGTTGCCAGTGATATCCCCCAACCGGCTGAGGTCGACTTGCGCCTTCACCCACTGCACCTGAGCCTCAGCCCGACGGTCCATCCATATCAGGCAGGGATAGACGGGCCGGATATCCGCGTCGACCGGGATACCCGAACCGCCGTAAAGGCTGCTGACGCAAAGGCCTTTGACATGCTGGGGGTCGACCCTCGGGTCAGCCAGGCAGTCGCGAAGGCAGTCGAGCACCGCTTCCCACCACACATCCGCCCACTGTTCAGCCCAGAGTGGATGCGGCGTGTCAACGCGATAACCCCGGCTATGTTCGGCCAGTATCCGGCCCTTGTCATCGAGCACTAGCGCCTTGGTGCTCTGGGTGCCAATATCGATACCGATCACAGTTTCCATGCAGCTCTCCTTTTCTCGACTCTCGACTCTCGACTATCGACGCGGGGCTGAATCTCGCCAAAGCGTATGTCGAAATTCACAGCGTGCGCTTGCGGCTGATATAGATCGCCAGCAGGATGATCAAGCCCTTGATGACGGTCTGGAGGTAGGGCGACACGCCCATCAGGTTGAGGCCGTTATTGAGCACGCCCAGCAGCATGGCGCCGACTAGCGTACCCAGGATCATGCCGCGCCCCCCGGTGATGGCGGCGCCCCCAAGCACCACGGCGGCGATGGCGTCGAGTTCGAAGCCGACCCCGGCATTGGGCTGCCCGCTCATGAGCCGTGAGGTCAGAATCAAGCCGGCGATAGCGGCCGTGGTACCGCTCAGTGTGTAGACCAGCAGTTTGTAGCGGGAGACGCGAATACCGGACAGCCGGGTCGCTTCCTCGTTGCCACCGATGGCATACAGGTAGCGACCGGTCGATGTATGACTGAGCAGTACATAACCGACGGCATAAACGGCAATCATGATCAGGATCGGCGTCTCGATACCGGCCACGCTGCCGCGCCCGAAAAAGGCAAACCCCTCCGGCAGACCGGAGATCGGATAGCCGCCGGTGTAGATCAACCCGAGGCCACGGGCGATGCCCATGGTCGCCAGGGTGACGATGATCGGGGGCATCCCCGCAAAGGCGACGAAGACACCATTGAAGGCCCCGAAAGCGGCACCTACCAAGAGCCCGAGCACGATCGCCAGCGAGGGTGGCAACCCGGCCACCATCATGCCGGCCATGAGCGTTCCCGATAGCGCCATGACCGGGCCGACCGACAGGTCGATGCCGCCGGTGAGGATGGCCAGGCTCATGCCGACGGCGATGATCGCGATGATCGACGACTGGCGCACCAGGTTGGCCAGATTGCTGCCTGACAGGAAGTTGTCATTGATCAATCCCATGGCGACGAAGACGACGATGAAACCGATCAACGGGTAGAAGACTGGCGTTCGGCGCCAGCGAGCCAGTCGCATCTTGAGTGACTGACGGGCGGAGCCGGGAGTAGATGCAAGCTGGTTCATGCGCTGAGTCCCCCAGTAGCATGGTGCATGATAGATTGTGAGCTGAGATGTTCGCCCTCGAGTTCGGCGGCGATCCGGCCTTGATAGAAGACCGCGACGCGGTCACACAAGCCGAGCACTTCGGGTAGTTCTGAGGAGATCATGATGATCGACACGCCCTGTGCGGTGAGCTCCTTCATCAAGGCATAGATTTCCGATTTGGCGCCAACATCGATGCCCCGGGTAGGTTCGTCGAAGATCAACACCTTGCACTGGTGACCCAGCCAGCGGGCGATGACCACTTTTTGTTGGTTGCCACCACTAAGGTTGCTGACCGGTGTTTCAGGACCAGGGGCTTTTACCCGCACCGAGTTCATCAGGTCGGCGGCAATATTTGACTCCTGACGGCGTTTGATCAACGGCAAGGCGCCCTGGAATTGCGCCAGGTTGTTCAGGGAGATGTTGTCGCGGCAAGAAAATGGCAGGATCAGGCCTTGGGTCTTGCGGCTTTCCGGTAGTAACCCGATTCCCTGCTCAAGGGCGGTTGCCGGGTGGCGGAGCTTGATCGGCTTGCCTTCCATGCTGACCTTGGCATGTACGGGACGTGTCGCACCGATAAGCCCCATGGCGAGCTCGGTGCGACCGGAGCCTACCAAGCCTGCGAAGCCAAGGATCTCGCCACGATGAAGTTTCAATGAATACTCGGGACCCTCGGGGTCGAGGCGTAGCGATTCAATGTCCAGTACCACGTCAGCGCGGTCGGCATCGCACCGGTATTCGGGGAACAGGTTCTCGACACGTCGTCCGACCATCTTTTCGATCAGGTCATCGGGAGTGGTCGAGGCGGTGTCACCGTCATAGACCTTCTCACCATCACGCATCACGGTGACGTGATCGCAGATAGTGAAGATTTCCTCCATGTGGTGAGAGATAAACACCATGCCGACCTCTTGCTTGCGCAATTCGCGCATGATGCTGAACAGGTGATCGGCTTCACTGGGCGTCAAGGTGGCGGTTGGCTCGTCAAGTACCAGGATGCGTGCATCCAGCGATAGTGCTTTGGCAATTTCGATAAACTGCTGGTCGGCGACGCTCAGCTCAACGATAGGGCAGTCCAGGGGGATGCTCACATTGAGACGCTCGAACAAGCGCTGAGCTTCGGCGACCATGCCACGTCGGTCACGTAGCCCTAATCGGTTGCGTTTTTCACGTCCCAGGAAAATATTGTCGACGGCGTCCAGATCGGGGATCAGGCTGAACTCTTGGAAGATAATGCCGATACCGGCGTCCAGCGCATCCTGATACCCGTGAAATTCGCAGCGCTTGCCATCAATGATGATGTCTCCTTCATCTTGACGGTAGATGCCGCAGAGAATCTTCATCAGCGTCGACTTGCCAGCCCCGTTCTCGCCAAGCAGGGCATGCACCTCGCCAGCGTGGAGATCGAGCGACACATCTTGCAGGGCCTTCACCCCGGGGAACGACTTCGAGATGTGCCTCAGGGAAAGTAATGGAGTCATGGAAATACCCTCATGTGCCGCCTGGCGGCGGCACACGTTGTCAGCGTCAGTGGTATCAGGGTTACCAGCTGAAATCGGCGGCTTTATCTCGGTCAATCAGCTCGACGTCGATAGGGATTTCCGCGGGTGCGGTTTCAGCGCCCCAATGCTTGGCCAGCGCCAGGCCCAGGCCCACACGCACCATGTCGGCGGGGTATTGTGCCGAGGTGGCAATGAACTGCGAGTCTTCTTTCTGAATCTCGGCAACGGCTTCGGGGTGGCCGTCGACGCTCACCAGTTTGATATCGTTGCCGCTGGAGTTGATGGCGATCAGGGCACCCAGGGAGCCGATGTCGTTGACGCTGAACAGGCCGTCGAGCTCGGGATTGGCCTGAATCATGTTCTCGGTCACGGACATGGCGTGGGTGCGCTCCTGGCGACCATTCTGCTTGTCGACGACCTCAATGCCGTCGTATTCCGCAAGCGCATCGTTGCAGCCTTCGATACGTTCAAGGATAGGCACGACCGGAATACCGTCCAGTAGCGCCACCTGACCTTCTCCGTCGAGTTCCTGGGCCAGGTAGTCGCAGGCTTTATAACCGGCGTCGTAGTTCTTGGAACCCACGAAGCCGTCCACGGGACCCTCGGCCTGAGCGTCAATGGCAACGGTGGTGACGCCTGCTTCCTCAGCAGCCAGCACCGCCGTTTCGACACCGACCGAGTCGGCGGGGTTGAGTAGCAGGATATCGATATCTTGCTGGATCATATCCTCGACATCACTGACCTGCTTGGAGACATCGTGGCGGGCATCGGTGGTGATCACTTCGGCGCCAATGCTCTCGGCGGCGCTCTCGAGTGCCGCTTGCATGGTCACGAAGTATTCGTTGTTAAGCTCCTGGAAAGACATGCCGATCTTGAGGTTATGCTCATCGGCCGTGGCGGTTCCTGCAGTCAAAACGGCGGCGCTGGCGGCGATGAGCGCCGTCTTGCGAAAGGGTACTGCGATATCATTAATTTTCATGGTTGGCTCCAGATTTGTTGTTGTGGCATTGCTGTTGTGGCATTGCAAGATGCAAGAGAGCTGACATTTATTGAAATGTTAACGTCAACATTGAAAAGCTAGAAGAGTCCTGATGACAAAGCAATAGAACTCAGACCAATGTCTACTAACGCCTGATCACTCTCTCCGAGGTTTACTTTACATATCGAAATTGCTGGGCAGGACCACCATGTCACGAATGGTGACATTGCGAGGGCGAGTCAGCATGTACATGACGGCATCAGATACATCCGTTGGCTCAATAATGCTGCCTGACTCTTTCGCCTTGCGCAGGTTTTCTTCTGGCCAGTCAGCCAGCAAGGCACTGTTGACAGGGCCCGGTGAAACCGAAGCCACACGGATGCCATGTTTCAGGACTTGGCGACGCACGGTCTGGACGAAATTGTTCATGGCCCATTTGGAGGAGGCGTAGACCGGCTCCCAATGGACAGGGAAGTGCCCGGCGACCGAGCTTGTCACCATGATGTCGCCCGTTCCGCGTTCAATCATGTGGGGCAAGACGTTCTGGACGTTCTTCATCACGACGCTGACATTGAGACTCACCATGCGGTCAATGGCATCTGGGTCAGCGTCAAGCAAGTCACCCCCGATGTAGCTACCCGCATTGGCGTGGAAGATATCGAGTTGGCCGGCTTTCTCCAGGATCTGAGACAGCAGCGTTGCGCAGTCCTTGGGATCGAGCAAGTCCATGACCAGAGGAATCGCAGCATCGCCTAACTCCTCACAGATTGCCTTCAGAGCGGCCTGGTCGCGGTCAACCAGTACGACGCGAGCGCCTGATGCAATCATCTCCTTTACAGTCGCAAGCCCAATGCCCGATGCCGCGCCGGTGACGGCGGCTACTTTTCCTTCCAATTCATTAGCCATCAAACTCTCTCCTTTAATTGTCTTTTGTCGTTAAAGCAACTTGACGTTAGACAAACATTTGTACAGCGGGTGAGTGCTGATATTTTTGAATGTTAACGTCAACATTAATGAACACTAGTCGTCCGCCATGGGCAAATCAATGGAGGGTAGACCAATGTCTAGCGTAGTGGCTGGGGGGAGGGCAGGTGCCCACTAGGTTTTGTCATTTACTTTCAGGAAAACCACCACCGCCAGGATGCCGCGCAGGTTATCCCTACCGCGATTGATACCAGGGGGCTTCGCAGGCCAATCGCTACCGCCCCGGCTGCAACGGCTGCAAGCCGCGCGCCTCCGTCTCCATGCACGATCATGGGCGTTATCACGGCAATCAGCACTGAACTTGACATGGCATCGACGAAGCGCCGTACCAGGGGGCTTAAAGGCACCGTTGCCATGATCAACAGCCCCAGGACCCTGGAGCCGTAGGCGATCAGGGCCATTAATGAGATCGCCAATAACGATTGCCAGACCTGCAGCGAACTCATGAGCCAGTTTCCCTGAACCAGCGCCCGGGCAACAGCACGGCGATCACTCCCCCCGTCAGGGCGCCTACCATGACGTGCAGATAGGGGGGGAGCCACCAGTACGCCATGAGCGCGCTGATGGCGGCCGCCAGCCAGGGGACGGCCATGATGGCCCGGGGCTTTCCTCCTACTACGATCATGAGTAGAAAGCAGAGCATGATCACGTCAAGACCGAACCGTTCTGGCTCGGTGATGCCGCCACCAAATACCAGCCCGATGGCGGTCCCTACCACCCAAGCGCTCCATAGCGCGATCCCTCCCCCCAGCAGAACGCCCAGGTTACGCTCACCCCGGTGATATTCCCCCAGGGCCATGGCCCAGTTCGAGTCGGTGAGCAGGATCACCATGGCGAATTGCTGACGGCGCGGCAAGGGCTTGAGCCAGGGGTAGAGTGCTGCACTCATCAGCATATGCCGGGTATGGATGGCCAGGGTGATCGCGGCTAACGCCAGCAAGGGCAGGGGGGAGTGCCACAACTCCAGGGCTGCAAACTGCGACGGTGCGGCAAACACAAAAAGGCTCATCAGCATCGCTTCCCAATCAGCGAGCCCCTGGTGCACGGCCGCAACGCCAAACGCCAAGCCAAACGCCACCGTGAAAGCCGCCAGCGGCAGCATCAGGCGTATCCCTTTCCAGGTGCCCGCTCTATCGAGTCGAGTCGGGTTTTCCTTTGATGTCATCGCGTAACCTTTCGCAAAACGGCAGGCCCTTAAAAACAAACAGACCTGCTTGTTTTTTTGTTTCTTGAAGTCTACATTGAATAACGTGCACTCGCCAATCCGCTAGGTGCCGCCCTATATACAGCAAGATAATAGCAACAAACTGTCGATTAACTCGGCCGGGGAAACTGTATGAACGTTACTCGCAATACGCTACCGCTCGTCGTCGCCGCTCTGGCGCTGCCTGCCTACGTGGCTTCAGCACAAGCATCGACTTCCTTCATCGCCAATTCCTTCTATGACCAACAGCACCCTTTCTCTCGCTATGGTTACATTGAGTGGGCTGAGACGGTGAAAGAGCTTTCCAATGGTGAACTTCAACCCGATGTGTATACCGGGACGGTGCTGTTAGCCCCCCGCGCTAGCCTGCAAGGGATCCAGGATAATATTGCTCAAGTCGCTCATCACGCGGCTATTTACACGCCTTCCGAAATGCCGGTAGCCAATGCCGTGCAGGAGCTGGGGTTCAACTACTCTGATCCGCTGATCAGTGTGCTGGCTGTTACCGACTTCAGCCTGAACAATCCCACGCAACTTGCCGAGTGGGAAGAACTGGATATCGTCTACCTTGGCGCCTACAACACCCCGCCCTATGTGTTGATGTGCCGCGAACCCGTGCGCAACCTTGACGAGCTACGCGGGAAGCGCATCCGCACGGCCGGTTCCACGGTGTCTGCATGGGTCGAAGAAGCGGGTGGCACGCCGGTCAACGTACCTTCCAGCGAGATGTACAGCGGGCTCGACCGCGGTTCACTGGATTGTGCGACTAATGCGGTCAACGATCTGATTGATCGCTCGCTGTGGGAGGTCGCCGAGCACACCACTCTTCTGCCTACCGGTATGTATTGGTCAGGCCCTCAGTGGGGCTTCAACTCCGGTTTCTGGGCTGACCTAAGCGATGAGCAGCGTGAGGTTTTCAAGGAAGCGAGCGCCAAGGCCATGACGCGCATGGTGGTTCAATACATCGGCGCGGCTGAAGCCGCCATGGAAGAGGCTGAAGCAAACGGAACCAATATTTACCAGCCTGAAGAAGACCTGATGGCGTCTGTCGAAACGTTCCGTGAAGAAGCGCTGGAAAATGTCTATGACAAGGCCCGCGATCAATACGGTGTAGAAGACCCGGAGGCGCTGATCGATGACTTCCTGGCCACCTATGACAAGTGGGAAGCCTTGATCAGTGAGGTTGACCGCGAAGACGAAGACGCTTTAGCTGAACTGGCAATGGAAGAAATCTTCGACAAACTTCCTGCAGACTACGGTATTTATTAATGCTTAAACCCCCAGGTCGCCTCACCGAGGCGGCCATGGCCGAGAAAGGTAAGGGTTCGCCATGACAAAGCGAAAGAACCAGGAAGAGCGCTCACACCAAACCCAGACCCGGGTCACGCAAGCGACGATTGAATGCATTCTTGCCAAGGGCATTCGTGCGACCTCTACCGTTGATGTCGCTCGTCAGGCCGGTGTTTCTCGCGGTGCTTTGGTTCATCACTACCCCTCTAAAACGTTGTTGATGCAGGCTGCGCTCGAGGATTTGCTCAACCGTGAGGTTGAAAGCGTCCGGGAGATGGCGATAGGCGTCAGCGAAGGCAGGATGAACTTCGATAGCCTGTTGAAGGCCTTGCATGAGCATTTCAAGGGGGACATGTACATGGTGACCCTTGAGTTCCTGACTAATGCGCGCACCGACCCCGATATAATGAGTGCACTCGTGCCGCTTGCCGCAAGGTTCAATGACTCCTTGGAGAAAATCTGGGAGCAGTTAGTTTCCAGTTCGGAACACACATCGCATCAGAACCGGGTCGCCCTCAATGCCACCCTGTGCATGATGCGAGGCATGGGGGCTCAGAGCATATGGCGTGATGACCCTGAACTTTACAGGGATATGCTGATTTTCTGGAAAGAGACGCTTCTGAAACTGGGTTTTTCTGCCTCGGATTCGACGAGGAGTGAACCCGCATGATTATCGAGCGCTTCGAGTCTCTGAGCCACTGGTTTGCTAAAAGCGCCCTGGTGCTGGCAACGCTCTTCTTGATACTGATGGCGTTGCATGTCTCGCTGGACGTAGCGCTTCGATACGTGTTCGGGAAGTCGTTCGCGGGGACGCTGGAATTTGTTTCTTTCTACTACATGGTTGCTGTGGTCTTTCTGCCGCTGGCCTATGTCGAACTCCAGCAGGAGCACATCAGTGTCGACGTACTCGCCGGAAGACTCCCACCTTTCTTGCAGCTAGTGCTTTACCTGTTTGCCAGTTCGCTCGGCCTGATCTATTTCGGCATGCTCTGCTACCAGAGTTATCTCGATGCCCTGGAGGCCACGCTCAGGCTGGAAACTGCCATGGCGAATTTCCAGTTCTATCTTTGGCCTAGCCGCTGGGCGTTACCGGTTGGTTTTGCCGCCATGTGCCTGGCCATCATCGCCAATATGATCAAGGCGCTGCGTCTACGCCGAGCCCTGTAGGAGTACCCCCATGAGTAATATCGAAATAGGCGTGGCAGGCATTGCCATTGCCTTGGCCCTGATCGCCCTGCGTGTGCCCATTGGCATCGCCCTGGGGCTTGTGTCGATCATCGGCATCAGTGAGTTGACCAATATGCGGGTGGCCTGGGGCATGATTTCGGCCACGCCGTTCGACTTTGCGGGCACCTGGGAACTGACGGCTGCGCCCATGTTCCTGTTCATGGGTTACTTGTGTACCAGTACCCGCATGACCAAGGGGCTCTTCCATGCCATGCGGCTTTACCTGGCTCGATTGCCTGGTGGTTTGGCGGTCTCCAGTGTGATGGCATCCGCCTTCTTCGCTGCCGCCTCTGGCTCCAGTGTTGCTACGTCGGCGGCCATGTCGCGCATTGCCGTCCCCGAGATGCTCAAGCACAACTACAACAAGGGGCTGGCTACAGGTACCGTGGCGGCGTCAGGCACCTTGGGCTCCTTGATTCCTCCCAGCGTGCTGCTGGTGCTCTACGGTGTTTACGCTCAGGTTTCGGTGGGCCAGCTGTTCATGGCCGGTTTTATTCCGGGGGTTCTCTCGGCGCTGCTGTATATCGCCATGATCATGGTGAGGACCAAGCTTAACCCGAGCCTGGCTGGCAACGTTGATGTGCGTTCCACCTGGGACGAGAAATGGGATGCCTTTAAAGATATCTGGCCGTTACCTCTTCTGATTGGTTCTGTACTGGGCGGGATTTTTCTCGGTGTTTTCTCGCCTACCGAAGCAGGCGCCGTGGGCACTACCATCGCGGCCGTCATCGCCTTTGCGCGGCGTTCCCTCACCATGGAGGCTATCAAGGAGGCGCTGGTCAGCACGGCGGTGAGCACTGCGAGTATCTTCATAATCCTGATCGGCTCGTTGTTTTTTACTCGCTTTCTCGCCATGAGTGGGGTGCCTGCTGCCTTCTCCGAGCTGATTCTGGGTGTCAGCACCGAGACGTGGTGGATCATTCTCGCGGTAGCGCTGATCTATCTGGTGTTGGGAATGTTCATTGACTCCATCGGCCTGTTGCTTCTTACGCTGCCGCTGATCCTGCCATTGGTCGAAGGCGCTGATCTCAACTTGATCTGGTTCGGGATTATCGTCGTCAAGCTGCTCGAGGTGGGGTTGGTGACGCCGCCCATCGGGCTGAACGTTTATGTCATCAAGGGTGCGCTGGGTAAAAGCGTCACTCTTTCTGAAGTCTTCAGAGGCGTAAGCTGGTTCATCGTCATGGACATTATCGCCCTGTTATTGATCGTGCTGATTCCAGCACTGTCACTTTATCTCCCACAAAAAATGTTTTAACGCTCGCTCTATTAAAAGGAATTCCAATGAAATCAACTCGTTTTATTAACGCCAACGTTATTGATACGCGTAACGGGAAGGTGCTTGCCAACCAGCAGGTGCGTGTACAAGAGGGCCGTATCGTTGCGGTGAGTGATGCTCAGTTGGATGGTGATGATGACCAGGTCGTTGATGTCCGTGGGCATTTCTTGATGCCGGGTCTGGTTGATTCTCATGTCCATGTGACGGCCATAACGCCCAATTTCGCCTTGCTTGAAACGCTTTCGCCGTTTTATGTCGGCGCCAAGTCGAGTGAGCTGCTGGAAGATATGCTGATGCGTGGTTTCACCACTGTGCGGGATGCCGGTGGTGCCGATTACGGTCTGGCGAAGGCGGTCGATGAAGGGGCTTTGGTTGGGCCGCGCATCATGTACGCTGGCAATGCACTTTCACAGACGGGTGGGCATGCCGATATGCGCGGGCCGGGGCAACAAACCTTCGAAGGCTGCTTCTGTTGCTCTGGCCTGGGCCGGGTTTGCGACGGTGTCAGCGAAGTGCGCCGTGCCGCCCGAGACGAGATCCGCAAGGGCGCCACCCAGATCAAGATCATGGCGTCCGGCGGCGTTTCTTCGCCTACGGATCGTATCGATAGCACTCAGTTTTCTATCGAGGAAATCGACGCTATCGTCGAGGAAGCGACGGCGGCCAATATCCATACCATGGCCCATGCCTATACGGCACGCGCCATCAACCGGCTGATTCCCCGGGGCGTCAAAACCATTGAGCACGGGAACCTGATGGATGAAGAGAGCTGCCGTTTGTTCATCAAGCACGACGCCTACCTGACGCCGACGCTTGCCACCTATGATGCCTTGGCCAAGGAAGGCGTTGAGGCCGGTATGGCGGAGCACTTACAACGCAAGGTGTTTGATGTTCTTGATGCGGGCGGTAAGGCGCTCGAAATGGCACAACGCCATGGCGTCAAGATGCTATTCGGCACGGACTTGCTGGGCCGAATGCAGCGTCATCAGCTCAATGAATTTCATCTTCGCAAAGATGTGGTGCCAACCGATGAGTTGATCCGTACCGCGACCTGCAATGCCGCTGATGCCTTTGATTACGTTGGCGATTTTGGCGAGATTATTCCAGGCGCACGCGGGGACATCATTATCCTCAAGGATAATCCATTGGATGACATCAATGTGCTTACCCAGCCGGATGAACAACTGATGCTCATCATGAAAGACGGTGCCTTTTATAAAAATACACTGTAGTTAACTGCGTAATATGTGCTGAAGAGGCCGTTATAAGGCCTCTTTGGTCAAGTGCTGGTTACCATGGGTCTTTCGACCTGCGCGATACAAGACTTCGTCGGGGGATCGCTTTGGTGGCTTGATCCTTTCTGATCGCCCAATGAATTGGGCTCCTACAACCCCCGATGCACATGCGCTGGTAGTTGGCACTCAGCCCCTGTTGGAGCCAGACTTCGTCGGGCGATCTCCTTCGGTGGCGGGATGATTGCTGATCGCTCAATGAATTGAGCTCCTACGAACCCCACTTGCACTTGGTTTAGTGGATCCTGTCAGCCCCTGTAGGTGCAAAACTTCGTCGGGCGATAGCCCTTGGTGGCTCGATCATTGCTGATCGGTCAATGAATTGAACTCCTACGAACCCCACTTGCACTTGGTTTAGTAGAGTCTTCCAGCTCTGTAGGAGCCAGACTTCGTCGGGCGATCTCCTTCGGTGGCGGGATGATTGCTGATCGCTCAATGAATTGAGCTCCTACGAACCCCACTTGCACTTGGTTTAGTAGAGTCTTCCAGCCCTGTAGGAGCCTGACTTCGTCGGGCGACCTCCTTCGGTGGCGGGATGATTGCTGATCGCTCAATGAATTGAGCTCCTACGAACCCCACTTGCACTTGGTTTAGTAGAGTCTTCCAGCCCTGTAGTTGCCAGACTTTGTCGGGCGATCTCCTTCGGTGGCGGGATGATTGCTGATCGCTCAATGAATTGAGCTCCTACAAAACCCGCCTGCAACAGATTTTGGTAACACTGCCAGCCCTGTAGCGATCGGTTGGTCTATAAGCGCTTGGCTTTGCCAGGCGCTTTTTTATTTAATGTGATACGTTTTTTATTTAGGGATCGCTAAATAGGGATATCAAGATGGGCGCGCAGACTACGTGGCCGGAGATTCGTCATCACGGTGGGGCAGGCGGGGTAACGGGTAGCTGTCATCAACTGATGGCGAGCAGTGAGCACTCGCTACTGGTGGACTGCGGGTTGTTCCAGGGGGAAGACGCCGCCGAGGATAGCCTGGCGCAGCTTGAGGTGGGCTTTGATATCAGCACGCTGAAAGCGTTGGTGATTACCCATGTGCATATTGACCATGTGGGCCGTCTGCCGTATTTGCTGGCCGCGGGCTTTAAAGGGCCCATTCTATGCTCTGAGCCAACGGCTGTGTTGCTGCCGCTGGTGATCGAGGATGCCTTGAAGATTGGCTTTACCCGCAATGCGCGGTTGATCGAGCAGTTTCAGGCGCAGCTTCAAAAGCAGTTGGTACCGCTTCCCTATGGTAAATGGCACACGCTAGTGGACGATCACACCCTTGCCATGCGGGTGAAGCTCAAGCGGGCGGGGCATATTCTGGGCTCCAGCTACGTTGAGGTGGCGCTGAACGATAAGCTGAAAAGCATCAAACAGCGGGCGGTGTTCTCGGGCGACCTGGGTGCGCCTTACACGCCGCTGCTACCTGCGCCGAAATCGCCGTATCAGGCGGATGTGCTGGTGCTTGAGTCCACCTACGGTAACCGCAACCATGAAGGTCGCCGCGAGCGCGGGCTGGCGCTGAAAAATGCCATCGAGCAAGCGCTGACTAACCGGGGAACGGTGATCATTCCGGCGTTCAGTATTGGCCGCACGCAGGAACTGCTGTATGAGCTGGAAACCATTGTGCATGCCGCGCCGCCATCGTCTGACTGGCGCTCGCTTGAAGTGATTGTTGACTCACCGCTGGCGGCGCGCTTTACGCGGGTGTATCGCCAATTGAAGCCGTTCTGGGACGCCGAGGCGCAGCGCCGTTTGCGCTCGGGCAGGCACCCGCTGAGCTTCGAGAATGTGTACACGGTGGATGAGCACGAGACCCATGAGCGAACCGTGCGCTACCTGGCTGAAAGCGGCCGCCCGGCGGTGGTGATTGCCGCCAGCGGTATGTGCGCGGGCGGGCGCGTGGTGAACTATCTGAAGGCGATGCTGGGCGATCCGCGTCATCAGGTGCTGTTTGTGGGTTATCAAGGCGCCGGTACGCCAGGGCGGGATATTCAGCGGTACGGGCCGGAAGGTGGTTGGGTGGCGCTTGATGGTGAGCGGGTGAATATTCGGGCGGGTATCACCACCATCAGCGGCTACTCGGCCCATGCCGGGCAGCGCGACTTGCTTAATTTCATCAAGCGGATGCGCCGCTGGCCGCGCGAGGTGCGTTTAGTTCACGGCGATGACCACGCACGTCAGGCACTGAAAGAATCCATCGAAGCAATGGCCGATAAAGCCGGTCGGCCGGTCAATGTCGTTTTGCCTTCGGTGCATGAGTAACGTTTTGTGGCGGGAGTAATCCGGATCGCGCAGTAAGTTGCGTTCCTGATGGGCTGGTAAACGATCCCACTACATCCAGGCCGTCATTGTTCAGATCGGCAAGGTCTCTTTCCACTGCCAGTAAAAGCGGTGATGCCCAGCCTAACTGTCCCCATCAACCATGAAGTCCTCGCCTTTATCGGCATCAATCAGGTGCGATTGTTGCCAAAGCCTGGAGACGAGTTCCTGGATAAAGGTCCGCACGATAAGAGAGGGCCGCCGACCTGCACGCGTCACGACACAAAAGGGCGAAGCAATTTCCACCTGATCGGGCAATAGCGCTTTGAGCTCACCACGTTCAACCCAATGAGCGGCGTAGTAATGGGGTAAATTGCCAATGAAGTGGCCGCTCAATATCATCAATGCCTGGGCCTCCATGTTGGAGGCATGCGCACCAACGTGGGCATTGGGGAAGCTCTTGAGCTCCTGGAGGTTGGCGTAAGGCCTGACCACAAAGGCATGTTGAATCACTTCTTCCACCGTGAGTTGACGACTGTCGCGTTCAAACAGCGGATGGCGTTTCGCGCAATAGATGCCATGCACCTCGGTATAGACCTGACGATGCTGCAAGCCTTCCATTTGGGCGGTTTCAGGCAAGATCCCGAGCTGCACCTCTCCGTTGGCGATTTCACCGATCAAACGGTCGGGGCTACTCACATTGATATTCAGGCGTGCCTTGGGGTTTTTGCGTAAAAACTCACCAATAACGCCCTGCAGATCAAGGTCGACATCCATGATCGTGTTATCGACCACCCCTAAGCGCAGGGTGCCATAGACGGAACTGCGTAACTCGCTCATCTCGCTGTCAAAATCATCGACCGACGCCAGTAGTAATTTGGCACGCTCATAGACAATGGCACCCCGTTCGGTCAGCTCAAACCCCTGCCTTCCCCGTCGACAGACGGTAAATCCCACGCGTTCTTCAAGCGCTCGAATGTGAAAGCTGACCGCGGATTGGCTCATGTGGAGCGCCGTTTGCGCACCGGCAAAACCACGATGCTCGGTAACGGCCAGAAAGACGGAAAGGCTTTTAAGATCGGCAGCTGAAAGCTTCATGAGAATGCTCTACGTTAGTGCGTTTAACATCAATAAAACGGGAGTGAACATCGAAAGATAGCAATTTTATTGTTGCATGGTTCCTGCTTAACTCAAGGTGTTGTTGCTCAGATGGCCTGCGCCACTGAGATCCGAGCATCACTTGTCCGAGGAGATCCCCATGCATCCCACAACGGCTATTACCGCTGGTTTACTGCTCAGCGTCAGCTTTGCCTCCACCGCCCACAGCGATTTGCTCGACGATATTCGCTCAGAGGGCACGTTTACGGTCGGCACTGAAGCGCGTTTTGCCCCGTTTGAATACATTGAAGACGGTGAAATCGTCGGCTATTCAGCTGACGTCATGGAATACATCATGCCTGAGCTTGGTGAGGACGTGGAATTGATCCGCATGGACCTGCCGTGGCAAGGCATTCTGCCGGGTCTGGAGCGCGAGCGGTTTGATTATGTCATCACCTCCGTGACCGCCACCCCTGAACGCATGGAGCGCTATCACCTAAGCGCCCCCATTGCCGATGCCACCATGGCGATCCTTAAACGCACCGGTGAAGACGATATCAGTTCCCCTGAAGACATCGCGGGCAAAGTGGCGGCAGCCCAGTCGGGTTCCGCGCAATTGGACGCACTGGAAGCGCTAGCCGCTGAGCTAGAGGCAGTAGGCACGCCGGTTGAGGACATTCGCACCTACACTGGCGTCGATGAGGCCTATGCCGAGCTGGGCACCGGCCGTGTCGATGTGGTCATCAACAGCTTGCCTAACCTGCTGGAAGCCGAGCGTACGCGCCCAGAGGTCTTTGAGGTGGTCGGCACCTTTGGGGATCCGGTCTACTTCTCTTGGGCGGGCCGTGATGATCAAGAGAGCGCATCGCTTAATGCCTTTATGGACGAGCAAATCCAGCGACTCAATGAAGACGGTACGCTCGCCGAGCTACAGGAAAAATGGTTCGGCTCCCCCATGGAGCTGCCTGACGAACTTCCTTCCGCTGAATAACCCGCCACTACCGCTCTGAGTGCCACATGTTTGAGATTCTGCTCAACCACTATCCGGCCCTTGCTGAAGGCTTGACCACCACACTGGTGGTCTCGCTTTCCGCCATCGCATTGGGCTTGGTATTCGGTGTCTTGATGGCGTTCGGGCTGATGAGCCGCCATCGCCTACTAGCCTGGCCATGCGGCCTTTACCGGAGCTTCTGGCGAGGGACGCCCATCCTGCTGCAGTTGCTGTTGGTCTACTACCTGCTACCGGAAGTGGGCATCGAGATAGCGCCTATTTATGCCGCAATCCTGACGCTCACCTTGAACACGGCGGCGTTTCAATCGGAAATTTTTCGTAGCGGGATCAGCCACATTCCTGCGGGTCAAATAGAAGCCGCCCGAATGGCAGGCATATCTACCTGGCAAATCCGAAAGCGCATCATCATGCCTCAGGTGTTCCGCCTGACGTTGCCACCCCTGACCAATGAAATCATCACTATCCTCAAAAACTCTTCGCTCATCTCGGTAATTGCGGTCACGGAATTGATGCGGGTTAGTGAGCAGATTGCATCGCGCACGTTTCAGCCACTGGAAACGTACTTGGCGGCGGCGCTGCTTTATCTGGCCGTGAACCTGGTGCTGGCCCGCGTCAGCGCTTACCTGGAACGCCGCATGGTCGGCGGTCTGGCCACCGAATAAGGGAGCGCCTGAATGTTTGATATCACCATCCTATGGGAAACACGTGAACTTATTCTACAAGGCTTGTGGAACACGGTCTGGATCTGCTTTCTAGGCTGCTTGCTGGCCCTTTCGCTGGGGTTGGTGCTTGCCGCCCTCAGGCTCGCGAACCCACGGATATTCAGCTATCCGGTGGCTTGCTACGTCGAGCTATGCCGCGGGATTCCCCTGCTGATTCTGCTGTTTTTACTCTACTACGGCGGCCCCAGCATCGGCTTGACCTTAAGCGCGAGCGTCGCTGGCGTTGTCGGCATCGGCCTGTATGGCGCGGGATATTTTGCTGAAATTTATCGCGGCGGCTTCAAGTCGGTTCCAAAAGGGCACCTGGAAGCGGCGCGCATGCTCGGTATTTCCCCATGGCATGTGTTAACCCGCATCCAGATTCCTCAAATGGCGCGTTTGATAGTGCCGCCTAGCACCAACCAGCTAATCATTTTGGTGAAGGAGTCTGCCCTGATATCGATCATCTCGGTGGATGACCTGACCAAAAATGCCACGTCTATCGTCAATCAGACGTTTCAAGTCATTGAGCCCTACCTGGCGGTTGCCTTGCTCTACTGGCTGATCATTGAACTGATTGCGCGAGGTGGCTATGCACTGGAGAAGCGCTTGGCCAACCGTCAACCACGCCCCATCCAACCACGAGGAGGTACCCGCCATGCCCATGGTTGACTCGTTAGCGACAACACCGTCTACCCGACAAAAAGCGATCGTCGAGGCGCAGGGCGTAAGCAAGCAATTTGGCGACCTTGAGGTGCTGACCGATATCGACTTCAGCCTTTCGCCTTCCGAGGTGGTGTGTGTGATAGGGCCTTCTGGCTCAGGTAAATCGACCCTGTTGCGTTGCCTGGCTTTTTTGGAGCCCTATGACCACGGCAGCGTTTATATAGACAGCCAACTATTGGGCTACGAAGACAGCGGTGGGAAACGCGTTCGCACCAGTGAAAAGCGCGTGGACGAAGTGCGTGCTCCCGTCGGCATGGTGTTTCAGCATTTCCATTTATGGCCGCATCGCACCGCGATTGAGAACGTGACCGAAGCGCTGCGACTGGTCAACGGCCTCTCGCGCCGAGAGGCTGACGAGGAGGGCATGGCCATGCTTGAGCAAGTCGGCCTGGCCGACCGTGCCGGGCATTTTCCCGAGAGCCTTTCTGGCGGGCAGAAGCAGCGAGTCGCCATTGCCAGAGCGCTGGCCATGAAGCCCCGAGTGATGTTTTTCGATGAACCTACTTCCGCGCTCGACCCTGAGCTGGTTGGGGAAGTGCTGGAGGTAATGAATAAGCTGGCTGCCGACGGCATGACCATGGTGGTGGTCACTCACGAAATGGGCTTTGCCGCAAAAGTGGCCGACCGGGTGATCTTTATGGATCAAGGCCGCGTGGTGGAGAGCGGCGCGCCGGACAAGCTATTCCGCCACCCCCAAAGCGAACGCCTTCAGCAATTTCTTAACACCTGGCGCGAGCGAAATATCGAATAACGGACGTACTGCGTCTATCAACAAGTGTCATTCATTTTTCACAACAACGTAAAGGCTATTGCCACCACCCTTGGAGAACCCTATGAATACTGCGACACCCTTTGATCATGCGCGTATTGAGCAACTGCCCAAAAGCAACACTGAGCCCTGCGGGCACAACCACACCCTGGACACGCCAATCTCTCCAGACGGCACGCCGGTCCTGGGGGAGCGTTATGAAGTGGCTGCCCGGGGTGGCCGAGCAGTGCGTCTAAAAGCGGGACAAACTATCCGCATCATCAATACGCACGGAACCCAGGTGTGCGATACCTGGGCGTTCAGCACCCACAATCTCAACGAATTCATGTCCTGGGAGCACGGCCGTGCCTGGCTCAGCGGGTTAATCCCCAAAGTCGGCGACCCGCTGATAAGCAACCGTCGCCGTCCGATCATGACCCTGACGGCGGATACCTCACCGGGCATTCACGATACGCTAATGGCCGCCTGCGACCTGTTTCGCTACATGACATTAGGCGTCAAGGATTACCACGACAATTGCGCTGATAACCTGCGCCTGGCCATGAAAGCCATTGGCATTGATGCCCCCGAAGTTCCCCAACCGTTCAATCTGTGGATGAACATCCCGGTTAACGATCAGATGAACGTTGACTGGTGCCCGCCTGTGTCTAAGCCGGGTGATTACGTCGACCTGCGCGCTGAAATGGACTGTGTCGTGGCCATGTCGTCTTGCCCTCAGGACATCATCCCGATCAATGGGGAGGACTGCGAGCCGGTAGAAGTGCATTTCGAGGTTCACGAATAAACGCAACCACGGAGAACTCAATGGTCAACGAGCCTGCCTCATCCAACGATCCTGCCGCTTGTGATTCGCCTGCGATTGCGGCCGCCGTCAACCCGCAGCGATTGGCCAATGACCTGGCGACGCTTGCGATGATCGGTGCTCGCGAAGACGGCGGTGTGGCGCGTTTAGCGTTGGATGACAATGACACCAGGGCACGTCTCTGGCTTGTTGAACAGGCCAGCGAACTGGGCGCTCAAGCGAGCGTCGACGCGATGGGGAACGTATTTCTCGACCTACCCGGCAGCGACCCCGAGTTAGCCCCTGTCGTGACAGGCAGTCATCTGGACAGCCAACCGGCAGGTGGCAAGTACGATGGTGCATTGGGGGTATTAGCCGGTCTTGAAGCACTTCGCGCGCTCAAAGCGGCTGGCTTTACCCCACGCCACCCTTTGTCACTGGTGAGCTGGACCAACGAAGAAGGGGCGCGTTTCTCCCCAGGCACCTCCGGGTCAGCGGTTTTCTGCAATGTGCGAAGCCTTGAGGAAACCCGGCGGATTAAAGATAGCGAGGGCGTGACGATGGGGCATGCCCTAGATACGTGCTTGGCCGAAATGGACGCCGCCGACGTACCGCGTCGTTCGTTGGCGACGCCTATGCACGCCTTTATCGAGCTGCACATTGAGCAAGGCCCCATCCTTGAGCGCGAGGGGGCCTCTGTGGGGGTCGTCGAGGGCATTCAGGGCGTTAGTTGGCTTGAAGTCACCGTCACAGGTACTGCCAACCATGCGGGCACCACACCCCGTGCCCATCGTCGCGATGCATTCGAGGGAGCCTGCGCAGTGGCAACCGCGCTACGGGAAGCGGCACGGGATAGCGAAGACCGCGTGCGCTTTACCATCGGCAAATTCGATGTCAGCCCTGGCTCGGTGAACACGATTCCTGACCGCGTCACCTTCAGTATCGATTTAAGACACCCCGAGGCAGCAACACTCAAAGCATTGGAAGCCAAGTTCGATGACATCACGCAACACACCTGGGCAGGTTGCCGGGTAACGCTTGCCGCGTTATCGCGCATTGAGCCGGTGGCCTTTCCTGACGCCCTGACGGCTCAGATTGATGCCGCTGCAGGTGAGCTTGGGATCACAGCACCTCGCTTGGTATCGGGGGCCTTTCATGATGCCATTCACCTCGCCAACCATTGCCCAACCGCCATGCTGTTCGTGCCTTGTCACCATGGTCTCAGTCATCACCCGGATGAACATACCGAACTCGATGACGCCGTCGTAGGCACGCAACTGCTAGCTGCCAGCTTGGCGCGCTTAAGCCGATAAGGAGCATAAAATGGTAAAAGGTACAGACGGTACCCGCCGAAATGCCGCCACTGGCGAACCTTACCTACCCCGCCACGAACCCCGTTATCGAGAGATCGCAAGCTTCCTGCGGGCCCCGCTTGCCGACACCTTGGAAGCGCTGGATATTGCCTTGGTGGGCATTCCCTTTGATGGCGGTGTCAGCAATCGTCCCGGCACCCGCCACGGACCGCGTGACATTCGCAACCAGTCGAGCATGATGCGTAGCGCGCATCACGTTACCGGACTGGATCCCTTTGCCCAGGCACGCATCGCTGACATCGGCGATGTTCGATTCTCCTCAATCTATGACCTTGAAAAAGTCTCTGATGATATTGCTGCCTATTACACGGCCATTCGAAACGCCGGTGTTATTCCGCTGAGCGCTGGTGGCGATCATTCAATCACGTTTCCCATTTTACGCGGCTTAGCGGCCGACGGCCCCGTCGGCTTGATCCAGATTGACGCCCACACCGATACCTGGGACGAGTTTCAGGGATCAAAATTTCACCATGGCGGCCCGTTTCGGCTCGCATGTGAACGGGGCCTGATCGACCCCAAGCGCACCGTGCAGATCGGCATTCGTGGTGCCCAGAACACGACGCAAGGCTGGGACTATTCTCATGACACTGGCATGCGCGTCATGTTTATGGAAGAAGTGGATGCGCTGGGTATGGACGCGGTCATCGCGGAAGCCCGACGTGTCGTCGGCGATGGGCCGGTGTATCTGTCGTTCGATATCGACAGCATCGACCCCGCGTTCGCCCCTGGCACCGGTACACCCGAGGTCGGCGGCCTCACCAGCCTGCAAGCACTCCAGCTCGTCCGTGGCTTCCGCGGTTTACCGCTCATTGGGGCTGATGTCGTAGAAGTATCACCCCCCTTTGATCCCAGCGGTATCACGGCATTGATGGGCGCTACTCTCATGTATGAGCTGCTTTGCTTGATGGCTGACGGGGTTGATAACGCAAGAACCTAAAATGCTTCTCTGAGTGACAAACCATAGACGGCTATAGCCATCCGTATTGTTCTAACAATATGGAGCGTTTAGCACTTGAAGGTCATTTCGTGGCCGATGCAACGTCGATAAGTTAAGCGCCGTGTGGCACCTGACCGAGAATGTCTAAGCTATTGCCCAGCCGTTCCTCTATTGCCTTGCCAATGGCCAGTAATCTGGCGTCTTGCCATGGACCAGCCATCACTTGCAGGCCGACGGGCATGTTGGCAGCGTCCTTGCCGATTGGCAGGGTGAGTGCACATAGCCCCATGAAGTTGGCCATAACGGTATTGCGCAACGCCTTCATGTTGGCCTTTGGGTAGGCGCCCTCGGGCTCCAAGCTCTCAAGTGTTGGCGGGGTGATGACCACGGTGGGTGTCAGGATGGCATCTACTTGGCTTAGTTGCTCGCCTGCCGTTCTTGAGATCTGATCAATTACCTGACGACGACGAACGTATTCCCACCCGGGCATGCCGTCGGCAGCGGCAATTCGGGCAGCGACATTGGGATCCAGTGCCTCGATGGCGTCTGGTAGTGAGGTGTGAAGGAAGGCAGCGAGCTCGGCGGCGGCTACTCCCCCTTGTTGGAATAACGTGAAGGCGTCGTCGGTATTCGGCAGTTCTAGAGTGACGATTCTTGCACCGGCGGCTTCTAGCTGCTTGATGGCATCAGTCACGGCCTCCGCTATACCCGGACTGCAATCGTCCCAGAAAAAAGTTTCTGGAACGCCAAAGGTCAGGTCAGCAAGGTCGGGCGTTTTCGGTACAGTGCCTGCACTATGGCTTAATGCAGGGTCGAGGGCGTCGAAGGCAAACGCCAGATCGTCTACGCGTCGAGCCAGAAGCCCTGGTGTGTCCAGTGTCGTCGAAAGCGGCACGATCTGTGCCGTAGACCAGCGCCCCGCGGTGGTCTTGAGGCCGACCGTGCCAGTCATGCTGGCGGGTACGCGAACTGAACCAGCGGTGTCGGTACCGAAAGCTAGGGCCGCTGTACCGCTCGCCAGAGAAACGCCAGCACCGGAGCTCGAGCCACCCGGCGTGCGATGTGCAACCGGATCCCAAGGATTTCTGGGGGCGCCGTGGTGAGCATTGGTACCCAAACCGCCAAAGGCAAACTCGACGGTGTGGGTCTTACCCATGATCACAGGTAATTGGTTGAGCAGGGTGCTGACTACTGGCCCAGGCGTTTCCCACTCAGATGGCAGGCGTCGCGAGGAACCCGCATAGGTGGGCAAACCGGGCACGGCATAGATATCCTTGACCGATACGGGCACCCCCATAAGGCTGCCTGCATCGCCGCCCTGCTGAAGAATGGCGTCGGTTGCCTGAGCGAAGGCCAGGGCGGCGTCACCGTTCCAGGTTTTGTAGGCGTGATCTTGCTGACCACGGGTTCGGTAGGCCTGAATGGCACTTTCCGTGATTTCAACGGCGGTAAGGCTGCCATCGCGGAGTGCCTTGTGTAAGGTCCGCAAAGGTTGTTGGAGCGTCGGTGTCATCATGTTGGGGTTCCTTGTTGTTAGCGAATTTCGAAGATTGATTCCACCTCGACGGCGGCATTACCCGTCAAGATGGCCGCCTTGGTCGGCCAGTACATCTGCAAGTCGTATGGTTCTTGTCCTTGTGAGCAAGCGGGAATGACTTAACAGGCCAGCAGAGTGTCGACGGCATCAGCCAATGCTTTGACGGCAACCTCGGCATCCTCGCGTTCGATATGCTCATCGGGATGATGGCTGACCCCTGATCGGCAAGGCATGAACAGCATGGCGGTAGGACATTTGTGTGCTAGATGAATGGCGTCATGGAAGGCACCTGATATCAACGTTGGGGCATCGGGAGCATACTTCTTGACGCTGGCATCGAGGATATCGACCAACTGTTCGTCGAATTCCACCGGCGGCACCTGCGAGTTGACGGTCAACTCGGCCTTGCAACCGGCCCATGTCTCGGCGGTGAGGCGCTGAAAAGCGCTATCCAGTGATGCAAGAACAGCGGCGCTGGGATGACGCAGGTCGATACTGAACGTCGCTTGCTGAGGAATGGTATTGGTCGCGTTGGGCTCCAGGGCAAACTTGCCGATGGTGAATCGTACCGACTCGCCGTGTTCGGCCACGGCCTCACGAAGTGCGGTTATCAGCCCATGAGCGCCAGTAAAGGCATCTCGTCGAGCGTGCTCTGGTGTGGTGCCTGCATGATTGGCCTGGCCCTTTACCGTTATGCTGTACCAGTTAACGCCCTGAATGCCTTTTACCGCGCACGCGGGCACTCCGAGCGATTCCAGCACTGGCCCTTGCTCGATATGAAGCTCAAGAAAGGCGGAGGGGATAAACGGCTCAGGGCGATAGTTCACCTTGTGGGCGTCGAGCTGCGCTAAGCAAGTCGTTAGTGCATCAGCAAAGCGTACACCGTTGTCGTCGATAGCGTCGAAAATGCTTGCCGCCTCACGCTGGCCAGCGAACCAAGAGGATCCCGATGCACCAGGCGCGAAGCGAGCGCCTTCTTCGTTGGTCCACGACACGACTTCTACCGGCCGCTGATGAGGGAGGTCGCTTGCATGGAGTGCACGAAGCACCGCCAGACCCGCCAGCACCCCGAGCGTTCCGTCATAACTGCCAGCGCTAGGCTGACTATCGAGATGGCTGCCAATCAATAGTGGTGGCAGGCTAGGATCCAGGCCCTCTCGGCGAAGGAAAACATTCCCCATGGCATCGTAGAACGCTTCGCAGCCAAGTGTGCGACTCTGGTCGACTAGCCAACAGCGGGCACGGTTGTCATTGTCATCCAGTGCTAGGCGGCGCAGGCCCCGGGGCGTTAATGCCCCGATCGTTGCTTGCTCCAGCATGTTGTCCCAGAAACGCTGTCCATCGACGCTTTCGGCCAGTGATGTAGATGTGTTCATTGTCTAATTCTCCTATGAAGACCGCTCAGTAGATCAGCGACGGCAGCCAGGTACTGAGCATTGGCACATAAGTGAGAATGATCAAAGCGATGAACATCATCAGGATCATCGGCAGACAGGCTTTAAAGACTTCCACCAGCGACATCCTGGAGATCGCCATTGCGACGAAGAGGTTGAGACCTACCGGCGGAGTGATCATGCCCACCGAGAAATTTACCAGGGTGATGACGCCGAAGTGTACGGAGTCGACGCCGACGCGACCGGCAATCGGCTCGAGCAGGGGCGAGAGGACGATAATGGCTGAGGCGCTATCGAGGAAGAACCCCGCAATGATCATCACGACATTAAATAGTGCCATTACCTGCACGGGTTCATCTGTTAGCGAGAGCACCTCATTAGCGAGCTGTGTGGGTGTGCCAGTAATCGCTAACAGCCAGGAGAAGGCCGACGCACCAGCGGTAATAAGAAGCAAGGTCGCTGACGTAAGTCCTGAGCTGCGCAGTGTACCAAATAGGTCCTTCAAGCTTATGGTGCGGTAGATAACCATGCCTACAAAAAGGCCATACATGCAGGCGACTGCGGCAGATTCGGTAGGAGTGAAAACGCCACTATAGATGCCGCCAAGCAGAATGAAGGGGAGCCCCAGCCCCCAAACGGCAGATCTGAATGCCCCCGTGATTTCCTTAAGCGTAGGAAAGGGCTCGCGAGCGTAGCCTTTGAATGAGGAATAGATGATGCAGTAGGCAATCAGCAGCGAGGCGATCAGGATGGCGGGTAGGAGGCCAGCGGCGAATAGTTGTCCCACTGAAGTGCCGGTCACAGAGCCATAAATGATCAGAGCGATACTTGGGGGAACGATTGGCCCAAGTGTCCCGGCAGTGGCAATGAGGCCGATCGCGAAGCGCTTGTCATAGCCTGCCGCGACTAGAGCGGGGAACATGATTGAGCCGATCGCGACAACGGTTGCTGGGCTGGAGCCGGAAATGGACCCAAACAACAGGCAGGAGAGGACGGTGGCAGCAGCCAAACCACCTGGCACCCATCCCACGAGAGCCTTGGCGAGTTCGATAAGCCTCTCAGAGAGACCGCCAATGCGCATCAGTTCCGCCGCCAGGATGAAGAACGGGATCGCCATCAGCGAGAAATTGTTCATCCCGGTAAACATGCGCATTGGCACAATGACGGGATCTGTGCTGCCGAAAAACTGAATAGCAAGAAAGACCGCGAATGCCAAGGCAGCAAAAATCGGCAGCCCTAATAGCAGCACTGCAAAGAAGATTGGTAGAAGTGCTGTAATCATAACGAACTCCAGGCGTTAGACGAGCTTGTCTTTTGCAGCGGCAAGCTCTTCAGCGAGACTAACCGGTGGTTTGGTCCAGGCTTCATGGATGACCCAAAGGTATCGGACGATCAGTAGCAGCCCCGATATGGCGATTGGCAGATAAAACCAAGCCATTGGTAAACGCAGGGCGGCCGTCAACTGACCTCTTCCCAACGTGCTGAAGAACAGTTGAAAACCATAGAAGATCATGAAGCCAGCAAATGCGATCCCTAGCGCGGCCGCCGTAATATGAAGCCAGCGATTGACAGCAGGAGGCGCGAAGGCGTTGAGCACGTCGACAGATATATGCGCGCCGTGTCGAACGCCCATGCTTGCACCAACGAAACTCATGCAGATGATGGAGTAAATGACGACCTCCTCAACCCAGAACAGCGAGCTATTGAAGCCGTAGCGATAGACCACTTGGACAGATGTAAGGAGGGTGGCAACGGACATAAAGAGCACCATTGCCATGCTTTCCAGGCGGTCAAGAATCTTGTTTAGCGTTGCGAACATGGTTTGGCCATTTCTTGGTAAAACGCGTGAACGAGAGAGGACGCCATAAAGGCGCCCTGCGAGTCTCAGTAATCAATGCCGACGACGTCGTAGACCTTGTGAAGCAATTCGGTCGTTACCACGTCTTCATACTCTTCATGGATCGGAATACTGGCTTCGACGAAGGCTTCGCGAGCTTCGTCCGTAATCTCGTTGATCTCGATCTCACTTTCTTCTAGAGACGCGAGTATTTCCTTTTCATCCTCTAGGGTGAGTTCACGAGATGCATCGCGACCACTTTCGAAGGCGTCTAGCATGACTTCCTGAAGGTCTTCAGGAAGTGAGTTCCACGAATCTGTATTAATCACGGCCGCGTAGGCGTGATAGGCATGACTGGTCAAGGAAAGGTAGTCCTGCACTTCATGGAAACGCATGGTGTAAATATTGGCCAGTGGGTTTTCTTGACCTGATACCACACCTTGCTGCAGGCCGTTGTACACTTCTGTGAAGGCCATGGCTGTCGCATTGGCGCCGAAGTTTTCGTAGGTGGAGATGATGATCGGGGCCTGCATGGTGCGCATGCGAATGGCCTCCAGGTCTTCGGGCGTCTCGATAGGGCGTTCATTGTTTGTCATGTGACGGAAGCCTGCGCCCCAGAAGTTCACCCCGTACATGTTTTGATCATCCAGGGTATCGAGAATCTCGCGGCCCACCTCGCCGTCAAGAAGCTCTACCATGGTGTCGTAATCGGAAATCAGGAACGGCAAGTCGAGAATCTGTAAACGCTCTTCAAAATTACCAAGCGTGGCCGTCGGTGGAATCCCTATATCCACAAGGCCCATCTGGATCTGCTCAATGATTTCTACATCGCCGCCCACTTGAGCGGCAGGCAGCACCTGGATGCTGATACGTCCGTCTGAGTTCTCCTCGACCTCCTCTTTAAAGCGTAGGGCCGCTTTGCCGTTGGGCGTGTCTTCGATCAGGACGTGAGCGAACGTAAAATTGTATTCGGCAGCATTAGCCTGGCTCATCCCGAAAGTTGCAGCTGCCACGGCGGCAACCATTGATGTCTTCATTAACTTCTTATTCATATCGTACCTCTAAAGGTCGTTGGGTGTGTCCATTACTACTTGGCTTGCAGACCTGACAATGCGTGATACTTATTCGTCATGTTTTGCCGCATCTACGCTAGTCAGCGTTTTCAAACTCGCCTCAATCGGCCCATTGGGGGATGAGGCAAGCAGAACGGAGAGTGCCAGTCGGGCTTTGCGGGCACTGATATCCTGTAGCGGTATTGCGCCTGCGGCCATGAGGTCGCAGAGACTGCCATCAAATTCATAAACGGCTTCTATCGGCCCAGCGTGGCAACTGCTGACAATCACCACGGGCGTACCTTGTGAGACTGCCAGAGCGATTGGCGAGCTCCAGTTAGGCGGTACATGACCTCGCCCCAGAGCGTCGATGATCACTCCCTGGCTGCCATGGTGGATAACCGCTTCGATCAGATCATGGGAGGCCCCGAGGTATGCAGGCAATATGTCAACTCGCGGTAGCGTGTTCGCAAGGGAGCTACTTATGGGCTGCGGACGTATTGGCTTGGCAGCGAGGTGTACTCGAGAGCCATCAATGTAACCGAGGGGGCCTGTTTCTGGAGCAGCGAAGCCCGCCAACTGGAAGGTATTGACCTTACGAACTTGCCGGGCGGCAAAAATTGTCTGGTTAAATACCACAAGCGTGCCAAGCCCTGTGGCCCGAGGTGAGGCGGCTAGCTGAATGGCATCGGCGATATTGCGAAAGGCATCTGTGCCAGGTTCGTGGGGGGCGCGCTGAGATCCTGTAATCACGACGGGGACTTGGTCGGAAAGCGTGATGTCCAGAAAGAAAGCTGTTTCTTCGAGCGTATCGGTGCCGTGCGTGATGACTATGCCCATAACCTCAGGGGACTCAGAGAGCGCCTTACATTGAGCCCTTAGCATCATCAAGTCATCTAGGGTGATGGCATTACTTGATTTTTGAAGAACTGATTTCACTTCGACCTGTACCGTAAGTTCCACCGGCAAGGCGACTTGAGACAGTAGCGATTCACCTTCTAGGGCACCTGAACGGTGACGCCCTGAATCTGTTCGGCTGCTGGCAATGGTGCCACCTGTGGTTAGTACTACGATCTTCGATTTAGTCATTGTGATGTCCAATATCTTCTCATGGCAGACATCAGATGTCTGATATCATGATAATGACTCTAGTCAAAGACTCAGCACTCTTGCAAGCTATAATGGTCAACGTCCTGGTTCATACGGTTTCAACGAAATGGCTTGAGACGCTTGATTGTTAGCACAATGGCACGCCAGCTATTTGTTTCATTTGATAAAATTCGGAAAGACTGACAAAGCGAGAAAATACATGAGTCTGAAACCTCGTGTCGCCGCGAGATCCAGCTCGAGCGACCCCTTTGGCGGTTCCATGGAGCGCAGTTCCGTCGCCATGCAGATTCTTGAGCGGATCAAAGCGGCATTGATTCGTGGGGAGTTACAACCTGGCGACTACCTGCCCTCGGAAAACGAGCTCACACACAGTTTGGGTATTGGCAAGTCGAGTGTGCGTGAGGCCATCAAGATGCTACAGGCGATCGGAGTCGTTGAGGTTCGTCGTGGCCAGGGCACCATGATTCGTCGTGAACCAGGTGACCCCATTGTGGACCCTATGGCCTTCGGGATGATCCTTGCCCGAGGGATGACGCGAGATGTCATGGAGTTTCGCTTGATGTTTGAGCCTGCCTATACCCTTCAGGCCATGCACAATGCCACGCCAGCCGATCACACGCGTATATGTCAAACAATCAATGACATGGAAGACGCTATTGCGAACAAAGAACAAACTGCCCACCACGATGTTGCCTTTCATCGTGCGATCTTGATGGCTACCCATAATCCTATGACCATTCGGGTGGGAGAGACGCTGATTCAATTGATCGAAGCAGCGCTCGAGACATCGATGCAGACATTGCCTGAAGTGGCGTTGAAAGATCATAAAGCGATATATGCTGCTTTTCAGTCAGGGGATGCCGCAGGCGTGCAGGCGGCTATCGATATGAGCAGTAAAAGCTGGGAAACTAACCTTACTTATGTGGATTAGGAAGTTTCGTTATACAAATGGTTTGGCGTTTGACACGGATTTTGAAGAAGATGATGTGACATATAACGTCGACTTTGAGATGAAGGCATCTTGATTGCATTGCCGACCGCAACACCGTTCCGCTCGGCTTCATGCCCGGGCGGTTACCAGGGCAGTACCGCGGCGTCGGTGCGGGGCTCAGTGCCGCCGCAGAGCACCCCGGTTTCCGCGTCGCGCAGAATGATCTGCCCACGACCGAAACTCACGGAATCTGCTTTCTTGACGATGTGATGGCCTCGGCGCGCGAGAGCCTGTGCAAGGTGGTCGGGAAAGTGGGGTTCGACTTCGACAGTGCGCCCTCCCGTCCACTGCCAGCGTGGTGTGTCCAGCGCTGCCTGTGGGTTCAGGGCATCATCCAGCATCCCCGTGATGACCTGGACATGGCCCTGGGGTTGCATGAAGCCCCCCATGACCCCGAACGGTCCCACTGCCTGGCCGTTGCGGGTGATAAACCCAGGAATGATGGTGTGGTAGGTGCGTTTGCCAGGCGCCAGAGCGTTGGTGTGGCCCTCATCCAGCTTGAAGGACCAGCCGCGGTTTTGGAGGCTGATGCCCGTGCCCGGGACGACGATGCCTGAGCCGAAGCCTTTGAAGTTGCTCTGGATGAAGGAAACCATGTTGCCTTCGGCGTCCGCCGTGGCGAGATAGACCGTGCCACCGGTGATGGGATTGCCGTGCACTGGATCCATTGCTTTCTCACCGATGGTGGCAGCACGGCTCCTCAGGTAGTCAGTGTCCAGCATCTGAGCGACGCTGGGCTTCATTGCCTCGGGGTCCGTGATGTGATGCAGCCCGTCCACGTAGGCAAGCTTGGTGGCCTCGATGCGGCGATGCAGTGTCTCGACGGGGTCTCTTCCTTCCTCACCAAGGTGCTCGAGCATGCCGAGTGCCTGAAGCGCGATCATGCCGCAGCCGTTAGGCGGGATTTCCCAGATCTCATGATCGCGATAGCGCGTACTGATGGGGGTTACCCACTCCGGTGCAAAGGCCGCGA
The DNA here is from genome assembly GCF_024124705.1 of Halomonas sp. Mc5H-6. Classification (NCBI taxonomy): domain Bacteria; kingdom Pseudomonadati; phylum Pseudomonadota; class Gammaproteobacteria; order Oceanospirillales; family Halomonadaceae; genus Halomonas; species Halomonas sp. Mc5H-6. Next base: position 131,579 of record NZ_JAMXSI010000006.1, on the reverse strand, counting down.
GGTCATCTTTGCACAGCAGTCCCCCGTGCTCACGGAAGAAGGCGTCGATACGGTCGGCCAGTTCGCCTTCATAGAAAGCCCGGGCGTGGGTGTCTGCAATCAAGCGCAGGCTTTGTGCATGATCAGGCGACGCCCACATCTCGCCCGGGCGGGGCGCGTGCCCCTTGGGCGCGAAGGTGTCGAACCACGGCTTAAAAGCGGCTTCGTCGTGGCAGCTGAAGGCCTGATAACCGTCTTCCCATAGCTGGCTGACCAAGGGAGAGACCGGGAAGCCTTCTTCGGCCAGGCTAATGGCCGGTGCCAGAAGATCCGCAAACGGCAGGCGACCAAAACGTTCCGACAGCGTGGCCCAGGCAGCGGGAGCGCCGGGGACCGTCACGGGAATGAGGCCGTGCTCGGGCATGGCGTCGTGACCCATTCCTTTGACGGCCTCGATTGTGGCCGATTGTGGCGCGGGGCCGCTGGCATTCAGGCCGTGGAGTTCGCCGTTCATCCATACGATGGCGAAAGCGTCACTACCCAGGCCGTTGGACGTCGGCTCCACTACGGTGAGGGCGGCAGCGGTGGCGATCGCCGCATCCACGGCGTTACCACCCTGACGCAGGATCTGCATACCGGCTTCGGCACCGAGAGGCTGCGAGGTGGCGACCATGCCACGACGACCAAAGGTTGCCATACGGCGGGAGGGGCTTGGGTAATAACGCGCATCGAATTGCATTCTGGGTTCCTTGCTTTTGGCGTCGGCAGTCGAGCTTTCGTACTAAAAATTGATTTTGGTGATGGTGTTATCTTTTCTTCTAAAAAATCGATTATCTTTTCTAGAATATATGTTGTGGCAGAAAGCAGCGTCAACCTTGAATGTGATGAGTCAGTGGCAGGCCATTCGCCCTTCATGTGGCCATAGGTATTGCGCCGGGTGATCCCTCAGTGCTTGATCGTTGTTCAGGCGAGATGGTCGGTTCTGATGGCGGGGTTGGGTAGGAAAGTGGCCGTATGAGCGTCGCAGGCGATGGCCAGTTGGGGTGGCCAGCCATTTTTTCGCGGGATCAGACGCATTCCTCGCAGGTCGTGCGGCGAATGCGTCCCTTGGGCTCTCGTTGTTTCCTCTCTCAATTGGCGTTGGTTTTCAGCCACTCCCAGTAGTCGCGAATGCCTTCACGAATGTCCGTGAACCTGGGCGTGAAGCCAAGCTCTTGCTGGGCCAGCGAGATATCCAGCGGTGCACCTCTGACCACGAAGGGGCCGGGGCCCAGCTTGACGTTGGCCCGCTTGCCCGTGATCTCGGCGACGTGTTCGACGATCTGCAGATGGTCGACGCTGACCCCGCTGGAGATGTTGAAATTGCGCTGGACGACACTGTCTTTCTCGAACAATTTGACGATGCCGGCCGCCGTATCGTGTACGTGGGTCCAGTCCAGGGCCTGCTCGGCGCCGTTGGGTGCCTGGATATCGTCGAGCCCTTCCAACGGGCCAAACAATCCCTGGTAGACCATATGCATGTGTGATGGGCGCTTGCCAGGGCCGTAGACGAAGAACAGCCTTGCGTTGCGTACGTCCATTCCGTAGGTGTCACTGTACTGCAGGCCATAGAGCTCACCGGCAATCTTGGTGGCCCCATAAAGATCGGTTGCTTTGTAAGGCGTCGCTTCGCTTTGGGGGCCCGGGGCATCGCCGTAGACGGCGCCGGAGCTCATGTTCACGACCTTGTTGATACCCAGAATTCGACAGATTTCGAGTACATTCAGGGTACCCATCGCGTTGATCGAGATGTTCTTGAAGGGCCGTTGCTGGAACGTGGGTCCGGCGATGACCGAGACCCCATGGATGACGCCTTCCAGTTCGTCCTGATGACGAAGGAAAAGCTCGAACATACTGTGATAGTCGAGGACATCGACGGCTTCCAGCACTAGCTTGTCGCGTACCTCCTCCAGATAGTCGAGCCCCAGTCGATCGAAATGGCCTGCCGCCATGTCGCAGATGATGACTTGCTTGCCTTGCTTGGCCAGTTGGTAGGCCGCCCAGGAGCCGACGTGGCCAAGCCCCCCCGTAATGAGAACAGACATGATGTGAATCTCCTCGTTGTCTTGGACAGGCGTTGCTGTCCTAGTTGAGTACTAGGTTGGGTAGAAACATGACGACCGCTGGGAACAGGATGATGATCAGCAATACCGCGAAAAGTGGTATGTAGAACGGGAGTATTTCCCGTACCAGGTCCGAGAACGGCATGCCGGTGATCTTCTGTATCGTGAACAGCACCGTGCCGACAGGCGGTGTGATCAAGCCGATCATCAGGGTGAAAATCATGACCACCCCAAAATGCACGGGATCGATACCGTATTGCATTACCACCGGTACCAGTAGCGGGGTCAGCAGAAACAGCGCCGGAACCGAGTCAATAAAGAGCCCAATCAGGAGGATGAACAGGGCCAGCAAGAGCAGCAGGCCGAGTGGGTCGGTCACCGTTGCCAGCAGAAAATCCGCCACTAGAGCGGTCACCTGGTAACGTGCCAACACCCAGCTGTAAAGCGCACTCCCGGCGATGATAAAGAGCAGCGCGGCGGTATCAATGGCGGTGGCGCGCAGGATATTCAGGAACTCGCGTATGTCGATCGAACGATAGACCAGAAACGAGATGATCAGGCAGTAGATCAGCGCTACCACCGACGCCTCGGTAGGGGTAAACACGCCCGAGAGGATCCCCACGATGATAATCAGGGGGGTTAACATTGGCAGTGCGCCCCGCGTGAGGGCGAGAGTAAATTCGCTGAAACGTGCCCTTGCCCGTGTCGGGAAACCGCGCCGATGAGAGATGATGGCGACCATCACCATCAGTCCTATTCCCATGAAAAGCCCGGGAATGATGGAGGCCAGGAAGATGGCGGCAATCGAGGCATTGGCCAGGGCGCCGTAGATGACCGCGGGGATGCTGGGTGGGATGATCGGACCAATAGTGGCCGAACTGGCGGTGACGGCGGCACTGAAACCAGTCGGGTAGCCGTCGTCTTCCATCGCCTTGATTTCCAGCGCCCCGAGTCCGCCAGCATCGGCAACCGCCGAGCCTGACATGCCTGCGAACAGCATGCTGGCGACGACATTGACATGTCCCAGCCCCCCCTTGAAGTGGCCGACCATGGTGCGGGCGACATCGAAGACACGGTCCGAGATGCCGGCGCTGTTCATCAGGCGGCCAATGAGCAGGAAGGCGGGGATCGCCAGGAGGGTAAAGCTGTTGACCCCGTACAGTGTCCGCTGTGAGATCATTTCCATGGGAATGGCGTCAAAGCCACGGGTATAGCCCAGCACAAGGGCCGAAGAGGCGATCATGGCGAATGCCACGGGAACCCCGAGCATCAGCAGAATGATCAAGCCAACGAACATGATGACGAAAACTTCCATGGTCAGTCACTCCTGCCATCTTCGATGGTGGGTTGGGGGAGGCCCATGAGTCGCTGGTAAAGTTCACCGAGCAGGAGCGCGATCATGAGCAACGCGGAAATCATCTGTATGAGGTAGATGTAGGAAAAGCTCATCTGAAAGGTGCTGGCCATGATGCCGGCCGTTCTGTCCATCATGTTCCAGGCACCAGCGACGAGCATCAGCAGCACCAGCACGCAGATCACATCGGCTACGCTGGCGATGATGTTGCGCAAGGGAGGGCTCAGGATGTCGGTCACGATGGTGATGCGAATATGTTCCTGGTAGCGCAGCGCGAGCACCGACCCCAGGAAAATTTCGGCCAGGAAGAGATAGCGCGAGGCTTCATCGGTCCAGGACACGGCAATGCCCAAGGCATAGCGTGAGATGACTTGAACAGCCATGATGATCAGCATCAGCGCGAAAGCTGTCATCACAACCCCGGTCAGCAACTTCCAGAACAGATCAAGTGCACGGGTAACGCGTTCCGAGATTTTCACGGGCGCCTCCGGGTGATGTGCATCGGAATGGACGAGGGAGCGAACCGCCGAAAGTGACGGTTCGCCCTTTGCGGTTACTCGACGAGTGACAAGACGTAGTCACGCACCGCAGGATGATAGCTGTCGGCGATGTCGCGAATCGCGGGTTCGGCTGCACTGCGGAAGGCGTCGACATCCGGCTCGACGATGGTCATGCCGAGTTCTTCAAGCTCCGCGTAGAGGTCGGCCTGGCCATTGGCGACCATGTCGTTACCCCAGCTGGTCGCTTCATCGATCGCACCGATGATGATGTCGCGATTTTCATCGGAAAGTCCCTGGTAGAAGTCCTCGTTCATCAGCCAATGGAAGAAAGAATAGACATGCTCGGTACGGTTGATATGGCTCTGTACCTCGTAGAGTTTGCCGGCGTGGATCAGGTCAACCGGGTTTTCCTGCATATCGATCACCCCGGTCTGCAGCGAGGTGTAAACTTCGGGCCAGGCGATGGGGCTGGGCAGAGCACCGATTTCTTCCCAGATCTGGATCCAGGGCGCGATCTCGGGCACCCGCATGCGCACCTCTTGAACGTCTTCTGGCGTCTCGACTGGGAAGTTGGACGTCAGGTTGCGCGGATTGCGTGCGGATAGTCCGACGAGACGCATGTTGCCGTTGGCGATAAGCTGTTCGTTGAGCAGTTCGCCGGTCTCGCCGCTGTAGACCTCACGGGCTTCTTCGCTGGAGCCGTAGACAAAGGGCAGGTCGGCGGCGGCGAATTCCTCAGCGTATAGGGTCATCGGCATTGAACCACCCAAGGCGATAGCGTACTCCCCGTAACTGGCACCCTCGAGGTGGTCACGCTCGCCGCCTACCTCGGTCCCCAGCAGGGTGATCGAGAATTCGCCGTCGGTCTTTTCTTCGATGCTCTCCTTGAGTCGCTCGCCCACCTTGAACATGGGATGCGACGGTTCGACGTGGATGGCAATGGCCATCTCCTCGGCCGAGGCCGTTGTCGTCGTGCCAAAGGCCGCGAGGCCAACGAGGAAGATGCTGCTTGCTGTTATTGTCTTCATGGTACTTACCTCTTTGATGTTGTCGTGGCGTATTGATGTTGTTGTGGCGTATCGGTGTTGCTTCATCCTGAAAACGGGCGGCTAAAGGCCCGCAACGCGACCGCAAGGTCGGGTTCCTGTTTAGCGTATTCCTCCAGCGGTATTCCGCGGGAGGTCGCGTCCCAGGCGGCACGAATGCCTCGGCAGCCAGAGGCAACGCCATCGGGGTGACCCATGATGCCGCCGCCGCAGGTGTAAATGAGATCCGTCGACTTGAGAGCCGCGAACGTAGCGGGTACTTGATGGATCGTTTGTGCCGACGAAAATACCGGCATTGCACGATCGTCGCGGCCAGGCGCTTCGAGCAATGGGGTCAGGCAGGCGCGGGCGGAGTCGATCACCGAAGCATCGGCCTCGGCAAACTTGCTGCCGAGGCCGTTGACATGCAGATGGTCGGCACCGGCCAGGCGCAGTAATGTCTGGTAGGCGCGATAATCGATGCCAAGCTGCGGATGGCGGTAGAACAGACCCCAGCCATTGCGGTGGCCATGAATCGGCAATTGGGCATGACGCCTTAGTGCTGTCAGCGACCCCATGCCGATCCAGTTGACGCTGGCCATGACACAGGTACCGCCATGGTCGCGGACCAGGTCATGGCGCTGGCGCATTTCATCGAGGTCGCCAGTGATGTTGAAGGCATACATGGGCTTGCGCCCGGTACGCTGAGCGTGGTCCTCGATCACTCGCATCACTGCAGAGACACGCTCGGCTAACGGCGAATAGGGGGGATCTGCAATCAGCTCGTCATCCTTGATAAAGTCGATGCCAGCTTCCACCAGTTGCTTGACCAGCGCGGCGGTTTCCTCGGGGGAGAGGCCTACACTGGGCTTGATGATGGTGCCCACCAGCGGGCCCCGGTCGACGCCCGCCAATTGCCGTGTACCGGAAACCGAAAACTGGGGGCCGGGCATTGCTTTGATGAACGTATCGGGCAGTGCGATATCCGTCAGCCGGAATCCGGAAAGCTCCCGTAGCTCAGTGAGGTTGCCAAGAATCGTCGCCATCAGGTTGGAAAGACTGGCCCCGATATTCTCGAGCGGCCATGACAAGGTGACATCCGCTTGCTGGTAGGTGTCACCGGATAAGCAGCCAGGCAGTGAAGGCGTATCACATGCCATCAGCGAGGAAACCGCTTCTACCCTGGCGGCATGGCGTTCGCGCAGGGCATCGGTTTCTCCTGCCAGCTTGAGGAAAGTACCGGAGGACTGCTCGCCAGCCATCGCCAGGGCCGCGCGCTCTGGATCAAGCGGCGTTTCGATGCGGTAGCTGGCGCTGATGCGCGGCATGTCAACGGATGATGGCTGGCTCGCCATTTGCTTACTCCTCACCAACTGGTTCGAATGGCTATCCAAAAAGCTAGCACTGGTGATTTGGTAGCGCTACCATTTTTTTCATCATAGGATAAACTTCCAGGAACGCAAACTGGGATAGATAGGAGAAGGGTATGTCAACCAACAAGACGGGCGGGCGAGAACGTCGCCGTCATCAGGGTGATAACCGAGTCACGCTCAAGGATGTTGCGCGGGAGGCAGGGGTCGCGCCGATCACGGTGTCGCGCGCCTTGAATACGCCCGAGAATGTCTCTGCCGGTTTGCGCGAGCGTATCGACAATGCCGTGTCGGCACTGGGCTATGTACCCAATCTGATCGCTGGCGGTCTGGCGTCGGCAGGCACCAAAGTGATCCCGGTGGTGGTGCCGTCACTGTCGATATTGACCTATATCGAGGTGATCCATGGCATCCAGCAGACCCTTGAACCTGCGGGTTATCAGGTGCTGTTGGGCTCCACCGATTTTGATCTGGAACGTGAGGCTTCCCTGGTCGATACGGTGCTCGGCTATTCGCCTTCAGGGATGATCATGACCGGTCTCCGTCATCGCGAGAGCGCTGAACGTAGGCTGAAGGCCTGGGGACGTCCTTTAGTCGAGATCATGGAGTTGGGTGAGACTTGCATCGATATGAACATTGGGGTTGAAAACACCGAGGCGGGAGCCTGCATGGCCAGGCACCTGGTCGAGAAGGGCTATCAACGCATCGCCTTTCTGGGAACTGGCATGGCGCACGATTATCGTGCCCGCCTGAGGTACGAAGGACATCGTCAGGCATTGAAAGCAGCTGGGATAGAAAGTGACGTACTGTTTCAGGATGACCAGCCTTCGTCGTATGAGGTAGGGCGACAACTGTTTCTCGAGGCGTTGGACGTACGTCCTGATCTTCAGGCATTGCATTTCGCCAACGATAACCTGGCGGCTGGGGCCATTCTGGAAGCCAATCGGATTGGCGTACGGGTGCCACAGGATATCGCCATCGGTGGGTACCTGGGGTTGTCGCTGGGTGAGCACCTGACGCCACGCCTGACAACCGTGACCGTGCCCCGATACGAGATGGGCGTAGAGGCCGCGAAAATGCTACTGGCGAAGCTGGAGGGCGGGTCGCCTGCCTCATCGAGAGTTGATATAGGCTACGAGCTTAAGGTGCGAGAAAGCACCTGAATCCAGGAAAGAGGGGCTAACAATGACAAGACCACTGGTTGCCTTTTATGGCGATGATTTCACCGGTTCGACGGAAAATTTGGCTCAGCTCTGCCGTCATGGATTTCGTGGACGACTGTTTTTCTCCACTGCTGCGCCCGAGACGATCTTCGACCTGGCAACGGAACTGGATGTGGTAGGGCTGGCGGGGACGGCTCGTGGGTTGACGCCGTCGGCAATTACCGCCGAGGTCGAGCCGGCCCTGGCGGTCATCGAGGCGATCGCCCCTAGGCTCATGCAGTTCAAGATATGTTCCACATTCGATTCATCACCGACGGTGGGCAGCATCGGGCATGTAATGGAACTGGCCCGCCGACGCTGGCCGGGCTGCGCTCTGCCTGTGATGCCCGCTACCCCTGACTTCGGGCGATACACCGCATTTTCCCACCTGTTCACCCGCTACCAGGGCGAGATATGTCGGTTGGATCAGCATCCAGGCATGGCGCATCACCCCTCGACCCCGATGAACGAGGCGGACTTGCGTCATCATCTGGCTTCGCAGACGACAATTGCGTCGGCGGCGGTCACACTGCTCGACTATCGTCAGGCGGGCGGCGGCTGGGAGGCATTGTGGTCGGCCGTTGAGGCGGAGCGCTTCGTGGTCCTTGATGCCACCGATCAGTCCGAACTGCAACACGCCGCCGAGCTGATTCTGCGCCTGGCCGAGCACCGCTCTACGCTTGCGGTTGCTGCCCAGGGGCTGGCGGATGCCGTGGGCCGTTCCTTGACCCGCGACACGGTGGAGCGCCATCCGTTGCCGACCATCTATCAAGGCGTGTCGCGGTTGCTGGTGCTATCCGGCAGTTGTTCCCCCCAGACCCGCATGCAGTTGGCGCATTTCGAGTCGCAGGGCGGTTGCGTTCTGCCACTGCAGCCCGAAGAGGCGATGCGCGATGCGCCAGGCGTGGCCCGGCGGCTGGCCAGCCAAGTGATGGCCATGTTCCGCGAGGGTCATGATGTCGCTGTGGCGACCACGCGCAGCGACACGGATGTCATTGCTGACCTTTCAACCGAGCGACTGGCGACGGCTGTTGGCGAGGTTTTCGCCCGACTGACCCGCGAGCTGCGAGAGGCAGGCGACCTTCAACGTGTTGTTTTTGCGGGTGGTGATACCTCGAGCCATGCCATGCGGCAACTCGGGGCAGATGCCCTGGAACTGGTGGCCTTCGATGAGGCTCAGGGCGGCCATCTGTGCCGGCTGGTAGCCACCGACTCGCCGGTCGACGGGCTGGAGGTCGTACTCAAGGGCGGCCAGATCGGCGGGGAGGAGTTGCTGGTGCGGGTCAAGCGCGGGACGGCTCATCCTGCTACTTGAGGATGGCTTTTATACCCCAGCAATCAGCATTTGCGTTTACTCATGATATGAAAAGCATGGGTGAACGCGTCGAGAATCTAGCCGAGCGGTATTTGCTCCATCAGTAATTGGCGCCAGCGCGGCTCGGGTACCGGGCGGCTGTAGTGATAGCCCTGGCCTTTGCTGCATCCAAGCTGCCGGACTATCGCTATCTGACTTGTTGACTCCAGTCCTTCGGCGACGACATCAGCGCCAATCGCTTCAGCGATGACGATCACTGCCTTGACGATGGCCTGGCGGTAAGGGTTGTCGTCTAGTTGACTGATAAAGCTTTTGTCGATTTTTATTTCGTCGAAGAAGTAGTCCTTTAAATGCCCAAGCGACGAATAGCCTGTGCCGAAGTCATCCAGCGACAGGCGAACGCCCATTGCGGTCAAGGCTTCCAGGTCATGCTGCAATGTTTGGCAGTGTTGCTCGAAGACACTCTCCGTAATTTCCAGCATCACCAATTCCGGCGCGATGTTGTAGTCGGATAGCGCCTTTTGAACGGTATCGGGCATAGAGCCGAGCTGGAATTGGATCAGCGACAGATTGATGGATACTGGGGTGACGGGGATGCCAGCGTCATGCCAGCGCCTGATATCGCGGCAGGCCTGACGTATCACCCAATCGCCAATTGGGCCAATCAGCTGGCTTTGTTCTGCCAGGGGGATGAACTGATCCGGCGGAATAAAGCCAATCTCGGGATGCTGCCAGCGTAGCAATGCTTCTGTTGAGACAATGCGACCGCTCGCTAGGTCGACCTGGGGTTGGTAGTAAAGTGTCAGTTGGTCGGCTGCAATGGCGTGGCGCAGTTTCATGGTGATGTCCACGTTCTTGCGGGTTTGCTCTTCGAGGGTTTTGGTGTATTGGGTCCAGGTCAAGGTCGGGTTATGCTGACTGATATGCATGGCCAGCGTGGCGTCGTTCATCAGCTTTCTGGCATCGTCGGCAGTGGTCCGTATACGTGTATAGCCGAACGACGCCTCGACGTGAAAGGCGAATCCCCTGATTTCAAACGGCACATCAAAGACGGCTGCCATGCTTTCGCGCAATTGGCGCCGGGTTCGCTGATGCTCTTGAGTCGCCAGAACCGTGAATTCACCACCGCCAGTACGTGCGATCAAACCATTTTCACCAATCTCTGCCGTCAAGCGCTGGGCGACCTCCTGCAGTACCTCGTCCCCGACGTCGTGCCCCTGGGTATTATTGATTTCTCTAAGCGCCTTGATGTCGATCACCAGTAATGGGCTGGCGGGGTGTAGCGTTTTCTGTCTTAGCTGTACGTCCAGGCGCCTGGCAAAGCCTTCCAGAGATAGAAGGCCGGTCAGTCGATCTTTATAAGCAGCATTTTCAACGTCTTTTTCAGCGCGCTTTAGCTGGGTGATTTCCTGGGAGGTGCCAATCCACTCGACGAGCTGGTGATCCTCATCCAGTACCGGCGAGATGCGATCCATGAACCACCGAGGCGAGGGGCTTTGAGCCGGTAACTGGTAGACCACCTCAAACGAGGTCTTGTTTCTAAGGGCCTCGCTCCAGCCGTTGCGAAAGGCTTCCACGGCTTCCGGCGCTATCGCACTGCGAATCGTCGCCATGTCGAGGGAGCCGCTAGATGACAGACCGGCTATTTCCAACCATTGCTCGGGAGCTTCTATAAGCTCACCCTCGGCATCCATCAGCCAGATATAGCCAGCCTGGGTTTGAATCAGGCTTCTGAAGCGCCGCTTTTGTTGGGCCAGTGCATTTAGGGCCGAGTGTTCTTTAGTGACGTCAACCTGAATGCCAATAATGTATGAAATGCTGCCATCGTCCGCCCGGATGGTGCGGAGTTTGACTTGATTTTCAAACAGTTCGCCATTGCGGCGAACGTTGGTCACGGTGGCGGTACAGTCGGTCCCTCGCGCTAGAGCGTTGCGCATAATCTGGATGCCAGGTTGGTCGCGATGCTCTCCCTGGAGGAAGCGGCAGTTTCGGCCTAATATCTCGGCTCTGGGGTATCCTGTCATGCGCTCGTAAGCGGCGTTGGCATAGATGATCGGTGTGTCGAAAAGGTTGGGATCGGCAATCGTCACGCCACATTCGACTTCCGCAAAAGCCGCCGATAAAAGAGGTGTCTGCCGAAGGAACATGAGCTCGTTGGCGGTTTCCGTGGTCAGGGCATGCACGAGTGGGACGGCCCGTTCGATATCCTCTGCATGTTTACCGGCAAACACAACCACCGTCGATTGTGTGTCCTGATGGGGAGTGCTCAGTGCTTCAACCGCGATGAAAGCCGCGCCGTTCAGCGAGGCGTCAGGCGGTGGTATTTCCGACCGAGGAATGCCGTCAGCCAGCGTCGCCTGGACACTGTCGAGGTTCATAAGCAGCTGTGCAGCGTCGGGGTCACCGATGCGATGGCTTGGCGTATTTTCGTCTTTAACTATGACCGCCGCACAAACGGCATCGCAGACCGTCTCTAGTGCCTCTAGTAGATCAGTAAAGAGATCATTGTAGTCTGGCGGGTGTAACATTTTTAAAGCACCTTAAGGGGAGTGGCGTTACCGTGCGGTTGCTGGAAACTGGGGCTCTAGCATATGCCTGGGCTATCCGAAGGATGTCGGCAGGCCTTGATTTTCTGCAGTAGTCTGCTCAGCAAGAACCCTGTTTCGGCCACCCTCTTTGGCTTCATAGAGCAGTCTGTCAGAGCGCCTGAGCAAGTCTTCGACGGAGGTGATCGTTTCTGTCATTTCCAGAACACCGCCACTGACGGAGACCGCAAAAGGTGAGTTGTCTTCTGCTAAATACTCACTTTGATTGATCGCCAGACGCAGGTTTTCTGCCACTTGTCTGGCTTCTTCCCCAAGGGTGTTGGGTAACAAGACCAAAAACTCCTCACCGCCCATACGACCGACGATGTCGGTCGCTCGTAAACGCTGCTTCATCAGCTCGCTGATTTTGGTCAGCACCCGGTCACCCACCAAATGGCCATATGAGTCATTGATTTGCTTGAAATGGTCGATATCCAGGCTGATCAGCGAAAAAGGTGTCTGGTATCGCTGATAAAGTGCCATGGCGTCGTTAAGCGATTGAGTCAGATAGCGCCGGTTAAACAGTCCCGTCAGTTCGTCGGTAATGGACAGGTGGGCCAGTGTATTTTCCAGATGTTTTTGGTCATCGATATTGGTCAGCATACCATGCCAAATGAGTTTGCCGAGCGGGTCTTGAATAGGGCACGCGACTGCTCGGAACCAACGTTCTGTTCCATTGACGAACATACGGAATTGACAGGCACCCTCTGATAAGGACGTGTAACAACCTCTGACGGCGGCTTGGACGGCTGCGGAATCAAGCGGATGAATGGCATCGAAAAATAAGCAAGGGTCTTTTTCAATGGCTTTACAATCAAGGCCAAAGTAGCTGTAAGAACGTTCGCTAACGTAAGTGAAGCGCAAAGCCACCGGAGAAACCATCTCGAAGGAGAAGAGTATGCCTGGTACGGAGGCGGCCAGGTGGGCAAGATGCTGTCGGGATTCCTGCTCGATGGAAACATCGATGTGTGTGCCCATCATCCAGTCGGTGGGCGTGCCATCCGGTTCCCTGACCAGCATGCCGCGGTCTTGAATCCAGCACCAGCTTCCGTCTTTGCGACGTACCCGGCATAGACACTCATAGAAGGGAATTTGGTTGTTCAAATGCTGGTCGATCAGCGCATAGGAGTGCTTCAAGTCGTCGGGATGGCAGGCACGGTTCCAGGTTTCGATGGAAAGTGGCTGAATTTCTTCCAATGTGTATCCAAGCATGGTGGCCCAGCGTTCATTGAAAATCACCTCCCCGGTTTTGACATTCCATTCCCAGGTGCCAGCTCTTGTGCCATCGATAATCGCCTGCAAACGCAATTCGGAGGAAAGATTCATGGTGAACCTCTCTGCCAAAAAAACACTGATAGCATCATTTACTGACGGGCACCCGTTTAACTTGAATTAATATCGAATGGCTTCATCAATCGTGCCTGTTTCGCGTTATTCAGCAAACCATCAGGTTACCGATAAGAAGCCCATTGCATCACGTCTAACCGACTTGCTGAGAAATGATGGCGCAGCTTGGCTGAAAATCCTAGCCGCATAAAGCCAGTCCTGACCACTTGACAAACTTACCATAATACGTTGCGGAGAACTTTCCTGTGTTGTCAGGTTTTTGCGTGGAGGAGTGTGGGAGTTAATGGCTGTGCTATGTACTCCCACCCAGTTGGAGCTTGAAACCGACATCATGCTGGCGGCGGACAACATTTTTACCGCTTAGCCGACGGATCAGCTCTTTGGCGGCTAGACGGCCCATTTCTTCCCGGGGAGACAGTATCGTGGTCAGTTGGGGCGTGACGTGCTGTCCAAGCGGCAGGCCATTGAATCCTGCGATAGCGATGTCATTGGGGACATTCAGCCCACGGCGTTGAGCAGCAAGCAACGCGCCAGCCGCCAGATCGTCGTTGGCGAAATGAATGGCTTGAGTCTTGGGGTGTTCCGCAAACACCTGATCCAGGCTCTCGGAGCCTGCCTTTAGGCTGCCCAGGGTGTCGAGTTCGATGATTGGAGCGTCAATGCCATGGGCTTGCAACACTGCCTTATGCCCTTCATAACGCATGCTTGCCCGGTAATCCTGCGCGAGCCGTGCCCCCACATAAACAATATCCCGATAGCCTTTATCAACCAGGTGGCTGGCCATACAGCGGCCTGCAGCGACGTGATCAAGACCAACGTTCAGATCCATGCCTTTGCCAAGTTCCATCACTTCCATGATGGGATGCTCCCAGTTTGCCAAAAGTTTGTGGCAGGCCTTGTTATGGCGAAGTCCGGCGGTGACCAGTGCCGAGCAGGACCAGCCTAGGAAGGTGCGCACTAACTGATACTCGCGATCCAGATCGTAGTCGGTATTACCCAGCAGTATCTGATAGCCCTCGGCTTCCAGCGTTTCCTGCAAACCCTTGATGACTTCAACAAACACGCTATTGATCAATGACGGCACGATGACGGCAATCAGCTTTGAACGAGAAGAGGCCAGGCTCCCGGCAACCAGGTTAGGCACGTAGCCCAAGCGTTCCACGGCCGCTAAAACGTTGCGTCGGGTTGTGTCGCTAACCTTGGCTGGGTTGTTGAGTGCTCTCGATGCCGTAATGGGCGACACGCCAGCCGATTTGGCGACTTGGCTGAGCGTGACCTGATCGGAGTGGCGTCGATGTTTAGGGGTATGTGAGAGATCTTTAGACATTGGTTGTATGGGCCTGATGTTTAGCTTGTCAATGTAAAAATAATAATCTAAAAAGAATGATAGCGCTATCATGACAGCGCTATCATAGCCTTGAAATAACGGACAATCTAAAAAATTAGCGCCGTGTTGATGGCAACCAACGCAACAAAATTGAGGTGGCAGCCAGTGAGTCAAGACAATCAACAATCACTTCAAGTAGGTGTTATTGGCCTGGGTGCTATGGGGATGGGAACCGCTTCCACCCTGCATCAGCAGGGCTTTGACGTGACCGGGTGTGATATTTCTGCCGAGGCGCGTGATGCCTTTGCGGCAGCCGGGGGAAAAAGCGTGGCAACCCCTGCTGAACTTGCTCACTGCCATATCGTGTTGGTGGTCGTCGTTAACGGGGCCCAGGCTGAACAGGTGCTGTTCGGTGAACAGGGGGTGGTAAGCCATCTGGCGCCGGGTAGCCTGATCATCCAGTGTGCGACGGTGGCGCCCAGCCATGCAACACAGCTGGGTGAACGTTTGTCCGCCGCGGGGGTGATGTTCCTCGACGCGCCGATCAGCGGTGGTGCGGCTAAAGCCAAAAACGGCGAACTATCGGTGATGGCGTCCGGCGCTGAGGACGCTTTTACCTACGGCCAGCCAGTGCTCGACGCCATGGCCGCCAAGGTCTATCGCCTTGGCGATGCCCCTGGGGTGGGTTCCAGCATGAAGCTGGTCAATCAACTCTTGGCCGGCGTGCATATTGCCACCGCCGCTGAAGCCATGGCGCTGGGGATTCGCATGGGACTCGACCCTGACGTCATTTACGAGGTGATTACCCACTCGGCAGGCAATTCCTGGATGTTCGAAAACCGGGTGCCACATATTCTGAATGGTGACTACACGCCGCTTTCGGCCGTGGATATCTTTGTTAAAGATCTCAATATCGTCCACCAAACCGGGCGCGAACTATCGCTATCGACGCCGGTAGCGGCCAGTGCGCTGCAGCAGTTTACCGCCGCCAGCGGTGCCGGTTTTGGTCGCGACGATGATTCGTCGGTGATTAAAGTTTATCAGCGCCTATCAGGTATCGAGTTGCCCGAAGCCGCCAACGACCACCAGGGAGCCTGAACCATGGGGATGGGATCTCGCATCGTACTGGGCGCCATTGCCGATGACTTCACTGGGGCGACCGATCTTGCCAATAACCTGGTGCGGGGTGGCATGCGCTGCCTGCAGGTCATCGGTGTGCCCCGGGAAGATATTGACCTGACGCATATCGATGCGGTGGTGGTGGCGCTGAAGTCTCGCTCATGTCCGGTGGATGAGGCCGTGGCCGATTCCATCGCGGCGCTGGACTGGCTCCGTCGGCAGGGTGCCCGTCAAGTGTTCTTCAAGTACTGCTCCACGTTTGATTCCACCGACCAGGGCAATATCGGCCCGGTCGCTGATGCGTTGCTAGACGCTTTAGGGGCTTCTCAAACCGTGATGGTGCCCGCCTTCCCGGTCAATGGCCGTACGGTTTATCAGGGCCATCTGTTTGTGGGCGACCGTTTGCTCAATGACAGCGGCATGCAGGACCATCCTTTGAACCCCATGCGGGATGCGGACTTGGTGCGGGTGCTCTCCCGGCAAACACCGCACAAAGTGGGGTTGGCCAACCATGCGTTACTCGCCCAGGGCGCTGACGCAACGCGTCGGCATTTATCGGCACTCGCCGACAAGGAGGTACGTCACGTCATTTGCGATTCCCTGGATGAAAAGGATCTGGACGTCCTCGCTGAAGCGACTGTTTTGATGCTCTTGGTCACTGGCGGCTCTGGTCTGGGGCAGGCGCTGCCTGCCCAGTACCGGGCCCATGGCTGGCTGGATACCATCAATGAGCCAGGGCGTTTATCTCCCGCCACGGGAAGTGCGTTGGTGCTTTCCGGCAGTTGTTCCCGTGCGACGCTTGCCCAGGTGGAGGATTTTCTGGCCAAACACCCGGATGGTGGCTTTGCGCTTGATCCGTTGGCGTTGGCTGAAGGAGGGCAGCAGGAAAAGGCGTTGGCCTTTGCTCGTCAGCGGCTGTCTCAGGAGGCCCCCCTACTGATCTACGCCTCGGCGGTGCCTGAAAAGGTGAATGCAGCGCAGCAAGCGCTAGGCGTGGCGCGTGCTGGCGCCCTGGTAGAAGAGGCGCTCAGCCAATTGGCGGTCACACTGGTCAAGGAGGGTGTTGGCCGGTTGCTGGTGGCCGGGGGCGAAACCTCAGGTGCCGTGGTGTCGGCGTTGGGGATTACGGCCTTGCATATTGGTGAGCAGATCGACCCCGGCGTGCCCTGGACCCAGGCCCCGCTACCCGGTCGCGAAGCACCGCTTTCCATGGCGCTGAAGTCCGGGAACTTCGGCGGCGTCGATTTCTTTACAAAAGCGTTCGAGGTGCTGGCATGAGCATTCACGACCAGAACAGCCTGCGGGAGCAGATCAGCATCCTGGGCAAGTCGTTGTTTGATCGCGGCCTGACGATGGGATCCAGCGGCAACATCAGCGTCCGCCTGGATGAT
This sequence comes from Halomonas sp. Mc5H-6, assembly GCF_024124705.1. Taxonomy (NCBI): domain Bacteria; kingdom Pseudomonadati; phylum Pseudomonadota; class Gammaproteobacteria; order Oceanospirillales; family Halomonadaceae; genus Halomonas; species Halomonas sp. Mc5H-6. The sequence goes on along the minus strand of NZ_JAMXSI010000006.1, from coordinate 114,963 downwards.
GGCGGCTGGCTGATGACACCCACGAACGCCTGCTTGGGTCGACTGGATCCAGCGCGCATTTCCCATCTGGATAAGAAAGGCCAGTTGCTGGGTGGCGATAAGCCCACCAAAGAGCAGTTCCTCCACATGGCGATGTATGCCGAGCGGCCGCAATCAGGCGCGATTGTGCATCTGCACTCTACCCACTCGGTCGCCGTTTCGTGCCTGCCTGAAATAGACCAATGCGACTGTATTCCACCGCTTACGGCTTATTACGTGATGCGGGTCGGTAAGCTGCCTCTCGTCCCCTATCACATGCCGGGGGACCCCAAGCTCGGCGACGCGGTTCGTGGCCTGGCGGGTAAGCACAGCGCGGTGCTTCTGGCCAACCATGGGCCGGTGGTGGCGGGGAAAAACCTTGATGCTGCTGTGTATGCCACCGAAGAGCTGGAAGAGACGGCCAAGCTCTACCTGCTGTTACGCGGCCAGAACCCCCGGGGGCTAACGCCGGAACAGGTGGCTGAGCTTGAAGCCAAGTTTCCGCGAGATTAATAACGATCTTGCGGGTAATAAACATTAAATAACAAGAGTTCCACCATGATTCGATTGGCTGCCAACCTCAGCATGCTGTTTAACGAGCACGGATTTCTAGATCGCTTCGCCGCCGCCGCGAATGCGGGCTTCAAAGGCGTGGAGTACTTGTTTCCCTACGCGTTTTCTCCTGAAGCGTTGCGCCAAGCATTGCAAGAATGCCAGCTGGAGCAGGTGTTATTCAATCTGCCGCCAGGCGATTGGGAGGCCGGAGAGCGTGGGCTGGCCAGTCTGCCCGGCCGCGAGTCGGAGTTTCGTTACTCGGTGGTTGAGGCATTACGTTACGCGGAAGCCCTCAACTGCCCACGCGTCCATGCCATGGCCGGTTTGCTTCCGGCGGACGCTGATGACGCCACCCAGGCTGAGCATCATGTCACCTATGTTCGCAACCTTCGCTTTGCGGCGGGGGAGGCGGCCAAAGTGGGGCGAGAGATTCTCATCGAGCCGATCAACACCCGCGATATGCCAGGCTTCTTTCTATCCCGCCAGGCCCAGGCCATGGCCGTCATAAAAGAGGTAGGTGCGGAAAATTTAAAGCTCCAGTTTGATCTTTATCACTGCCAGATCATGGATGGCGACTTGATCCACCACCTTGAACGCCAGTTCAGTGCCATCGGCCATATTCAAGTCGCCGGCGTGCCCGAGCGCCACGAGCCGGATGGGGGTGAAGTCCATTATCCCGCTATTTTTGACCGCTTGAGGGCATTGGGCTATCGCGGCTGGATTGGTTGCGAATATCGACCACGCGCCGAAACGCACGCGGGTTTGGGCTGGGGCGAACCGTGGGGGCTGACGAGCCACTGAGCGGGTTTAACGTACATGAACAAAAATAGCCGTCTATCAGGAGCATAAAGATGCATATCGCCATTACCGGTGCAGCCGGTTTTCTCGGCCAGCGTTTAGTAAAGCAACTGCTTAAGCGTGGTGAGCTTCGCCAGCACCCCATTACACGATTAACGCTGATTGATCAGGTGGAAGCGCCGCAGCCCGAAGCCGGCAATATCGCGGTGACATCCATGGCGATGGATATTACCCAGCCGGGCGCGTTGGATAGCGTTTTTGAGCAACGCCCGGAGGTTATCTACCACCTGGCAGCCGTTGTGAGTTCGGCGGCCGAAGCGGATTTTGACCTGGGGCTAAGGGTCAATTTCGATGCGACCCGTGCGCTGTTGGAAGCCTGTCGCAAGCGGGAATTGAGTGACACCCGCCTGATCATGGCCAGTTCGGTGGCGGCCTATGGCGGAGACCTGCCCGAGGTGCTGGATGATATGACGGCACTTCACCCGCAAAACTCTTACGGCGCTCAGAAAGCCATGTCGGAGCTGTTGGTCAACGATTACAGCCGCCGAGGTTTGGTTGACGGTCTTGTGCTGCGTTTGCCCACGATTGTCATTCGACCTGGGCGGCCGAATGCGGCTGCGTCCAGCTTTGCTTCCAGTATTTTACGCGAACCGCTGAATGGCGAAGAAGCGATCTGCCCTGTGCCGGTGGAACTGCCCATGTTCGTGATGTCGCCGGGTAAGGTCGTCGATGCGCTCGTCCACGGCGCAGAGGTGCCGGGTGAGGCGCTAGGTGCTTTTCGGGCGTTCATGTTGCCAGGCATCACCATCACGGTGGCCGAGATGCTGGAGGCGCTGCGTGACGCAGCGGGAGAGAAAGCCTTTTCATTAGTACGCCATGAGCCTGACCCGCGCATCGAATCCATTGTCGCGAGCTGGCCTGCGCGCTTTAACACGGCAAAAGCCACACGACTTGGCTTTGAGGGCGATGAAAACTTCAAACAGATTATTGATGCGTTCGTGACAGAACGCGCTTGAGTTCCTACGCGGCTGACCGCCGTAGGTAATTGCCTGGGCCAAGTTCGCACATCTGGCGATTTGCCCAAAAAACCCACCCTCACAACAACAAAAGAGGGAATCAAGATGACTAAAAACTTTGCTCGTCACTCACTCGTGGCCGCTATCGCTGCCATTGCTACCACTGGCGTTGCCCTACAGGCTCATGCGGCAACGGAAGTCAATCTGGGGCATACCCTGTCTTCCTCGTCGCATTACTCGGTAGGTGCAGACGCCTTCAAGGAGACGCTGGAGGAGCTATCCGACGGGGCCTATACCGTTAACGAACATCCGTCGGGATCCCTGGGCGGTGAGAGGGAAATGATCGAAGGCCTACAAATCGGCACGGTCGATTTTGTGATCACGTCAACGGGGCCGTTAGGTAACTTCGTGCCGGAAACCTACGTGCTTGATTTGCCATTTCTATTTGAAGATTACGAAGAAGCGCGCTGCGTACTGGACAGTGAGCTGGGTGATGAGCTCCTCGCCAAAATGAGTGATCACGACCTGGTTGGCCTGGCTTGGTCGGAAAATGGCTTCCGCCATATGACCAACAGCCAGCGTGAGATCGCAACGCCAGAGGACGCAGAAGGTTTGCGCGTTCGCACAATGGAAAATTCGGTGCACCAGGAAGCGTTTCGTCAAATGGGCGCACGGCCGACACCCATGGCATTCCCTGAGCTTTTCACGGCACTTCAGCAAGGTACCGTGGACGGTCAGGAAAACCCGATCACCGTAATTGTGGCCACCAACTTCTGGGAAGTGCAGGACTACCTTTCACTGACCGGGCACGTCTATTCACCGGCTGTCGTGCTTGGTTCGCCCATTTTCATGGATGGTTTAAGCGAGGAGGAGCGAGGCTGGTTCGAGCAGGCAGCGCAAGCCTCGGCTGAAGCAACGCGTGCAGAAGTTTCCCGCCTGGAGCGTGAAGGTGTGGAGCTGCTCCAAGAGAAAGGCATGACGGTCAAAACGGATATTGACGTTGCGCCTTTCCAGGAAGCGGTAAAGCCAGCTTACGAGATATTTACCTCGGAGTACGGCAACGAAATGCTTGAGCGCGTTCAGGAAAAAGCCAGCAACTGCTGAGGACTTCCTCCACTTCGGCCTCCAGTCTTCTGGAGGCCGTTTCTGCACGGTGACCATCTATGCTAGCGGTATTTCTTCGTCTGGAAAGCCATTTAACACGCTTAGCCCTGCTCATTGCAGTGGTGATGCTAGCCATATCAGTGACGCTAAGTTTTTACCAAGTCCTCACTCGCTTTATTTTTAATGCGCCTTCTACCTGGTCTGAAGTTGCCTCGCGTACGGCAATGATCTGGTGTGTGTTCATGGCCGCGGCGGCGACCTTTCGTGGTGGTTACATGATGGCGGTGGAGGTCATTTATAAACTCGTACCGCCGCGTTTTATGAAGCTGTTGGAAGTCGTCATTGTGGTGTGTTGCCTCTTGGTGCTTGGCGTGCTGATTCATTACGGAATTCAGATGACGCTGCGTGTAAGCAGCCAGACCATGTCCGGCATGAATATATCGATGTCATGGGCGTATGCGGCGATCCCCGTGGGGTCATGTTTTGCGATCGTTGCCGCCGTTGCAAGGTTGTTGGCGCAGTTGAGTGATCGAGAAAAGGTGGGACCGGAAAATAGCGAGACGCTACCGGAGGCAGAACTGCCCCAAGAGGGTGACTTGCCCAAAGGAGGATCGCAGCCATGAACATGGTGATTGGTCTGTCCTTGATTATCCTGTTTACGGTCGGTGTGCCGATTGCCATTTCAATCCTGCTGGCATCGATTATCGGCATTGAATTCTTCACGCGTCTGCCATTGCTGCTGGTCCCGCAGCAGATGTTTATTGGCATTGATAAATTTCCATTAATGGCCATCCCCTTCTTTATTCTCGCCGGTAACTTGATGGCGGCAGGGGGGATATCCCAGCGCCTGGTGGATTTGGCAAAGTCTATCGTGGGTCGCGTCCAGGGCGGACTGGCGATGTCCTGTGTGCTGACATGCATGATGTTTGCAGCCGTCTCAGGGTCAAGTGTGGCCACAACCTTTGCGATTGGTGCCATCTTGATTCCCGCCATGGTGAAACATGGCTACCCCAGACCGTTGGCGGCTTCCATTCAGGCGACATCGGCAGAGCTGGGTGTGCTTATTCCGCCCTCCATTCCGTTGATTTTGTATGGTGTGAGTACCGATACGTCTATTGGGCAGCTGTTTCTTGCAGGCGTGGGACCGGGCATATTGATCGGTAGCGCGCTGATCATCTTCCTTTATCTGTTCTGTAAGGTGCGGGGCTTTGGCAAAGAAGACTATAAAGACAGCACCGGCTTTATGGTCTCGGTCAAGCGTGCGTGGGTGGCAATGCTCATGCCGGTGGTCGTCATCGGGGGGATTTACGGTGGTATTTTCACCCCAACCGAAGCATCGGCCGTGGCCGTATTCTTTGCCCTCATCGTGGGTGGTTTTTACTACCGTGAATTGAAAATAGACGATGTGTGGCCGATTTTTCGCCAAAGCGTGATTTCTACCGCCGCCGTCATGCTGATTATTGCGGCGGCCTCACTGTTTAGTTTTCTTCTCAGCCGCACGGGACTCCCTGCGCAAATCGCTACCCTGGTTACCAATACGATCAGTGACCCCATGATGTTCCTGTTGGTGGTCAATGGGTTGCTCTTAGTCGTCGGTATGTTTATTGAAACGTCCGCCGCCATTCTGGTGCTGGCCCCCATTTTGACCCCGATCGCGATGCAGTTCGGGATTCATCCCGTGCATTTCGGTCTTGTGATGGTGGTTAACCTGGCCCTTGGGATGATTACACCGCCCTTGGGCGTGAACCTATTCGCGGCTTGTGCGGTGGCCAAGATATCGATCGATCAGATGCTGCCCTGGTTGATTCGCTTTGTACTGGTGATATTGGCGTGTTTGATGGCGATTACCTATATGCCGTGGATTTCACTTGGGTTGGTGGATTTTCTTTATGGTTAGGTGAGCGGCTTTGAAGCGCATCGAACAAGGACAATAACAGGAGTATTTCATGTTGAAGACGACGTATTTACCGCCCCAACAGGCCCTCATTGGTGGTGATTGGGTGAATTCTGCCACCACGCTGGAGGTAGAAGCACCTGCCACGGGCGAACCCCTGGCACGTATTGCGCGCTGCCAATCCGACCATATAGACGCCGCGGTAAAGGCAGCGAAGCAAGCTTTTTCCGGCCAGTCGGGTGAATGGGCCAGTTGGTCTGCCCGCAGGCGCAGTGAATGGTTACTTCGTTTTGCCGATACTATCGAAGCACATCAGGAACAGCTGGCGCGGCTTGAGTGTGCCGACACCGGCAAGCCCATGACCCAGGCGAAGGGCGATATAGCGGCCTGTGCCCGCTATTTTCGCTTTTACGGTGGTGCGGCTGACAAGCTCCATGGTGAAACCATTCCTTTTGAAACCGATTTTGCCGTGATGACGCTGCGCGAACCTTACGGTGTATGTGCGCAGATTATTCCCTGGAACTACCCGTCACAGATTTTTGGGCGCTGTGTGGCTGCGGCGTTGGCGGCAGGCAACACGGTGGTGCTCAAACCGGCGGAAGACGCCTGTTTGAGCGTTTTATGCTTGGCGGAACTGGCCGTGAACCATGGCTTGCCCGCCGGTGCGCTTAATGTGGTGCCAGGGCTTGGCTCTGAGGCAGGTGCGGCGTTGGCGTCACACCCTGGTATCGATCATCTCTCTTTTACGGGCTCGCCTGAAACGGGCACTTACGTCGCCCAAGCGGCCGCGCAGCATCACGTTCCGGTCACATTGGAATTAGGCGGCAAATCACCCCAATTGGTGTTCGCGGATGCGGATCTCGACGCTGCGCTTCCCGCCGTCATAAAAGGGATTATTCAAAATGCTGGGCAGACGTGTTCAGCAGGCAGCCGCCTATTGGTTCAGCGCGAAATCGCCGATAGTGTCGTCGCGCAACTTTGTGAGCGTTTCGCGGCCCTGCGCTGTGATGCAGGTGAGGCGGATGCCGACTGTGGCCCGCTGATCAATGCGCGTCAGAAAGCCAAGTTGGACGCGCGTCTGGCTGCCGCCGAAGCGGATGGTATCCGGGTGGTGGCAAAGGGTCAGCTAGCGCCCAATGCACCCACTGGCGGTCATTTCGCAGTTCCTCAGCTGCTTACGGACATTCCCAAAGGGCATGCAGTGCTGCACGAGGAGTTGTTCGGCCCCGTGCTGGTAGTGCAGGTGTTTGAAGATGAAGCAGAAGCCCTCGAATTGGCCAACGCCACGGATTTTGGCCTTTGCGCTGGGATATGGACGCGTGATGGTGGCCGCCAGCTACGCTTGGCAAAAGGCATTCGCAGCGGCCAGGTGTTCGTCAATAACTACGGTGCAGCCGGTGGCATAGAACTGCCGTTCGGCGGCGTTGGCCGCTCTGGCCATGGCCGGGAAAAGGGCTTTGAAGGCTTGCGCAGCTATACTCGGATCAAGACCGTCGCGATCAAGCACAACTAGGATGTCAGCAATATAAAGGGAGCGATAACAATGACAACATCTCGACAGGTAGGCATTGTCGGTGTGGGCCTGATGGGCCATGGTATTGCCAATAGCCTGCTGCGTGCAGGCCATGAGGTCAGCTTTCTTGAACATCCAGGCAATCAGCCTGTGGATGATCTCATGGCCGCCGGCGCCACCCCGCTGAGGTCGGGCCGGGAAGTGGCGCAGAAGGCAGAGGTGGTGATTTTATGCGTCACCGGATCGCCGCAAGTAGAAGCGGTGCTCTTTGAGCCCAACGGCGTGCTGGAAGGCTTAAAGGCCGGTAGTGTCGTCGTCGACTGTTCTACCGCACTACCCAGTTCGACGGAAACAGTGGCGGCCAGGGTGGTGGCGGCAGGTGGCCGGTTTATGGATGCGGCGATGACGCGTACCCCTAAAGAAGCGGAAGAGGGGCGGCTTAATCTGATTGTCGGCGCCCCGACGGCGTTATTCGATGAAACCCTGCCACTACTGCAAGGGTTTGCCGAAAACATTGCCCATGCTGGGGACGTGGGCGCCGGGCATACGCTAAAGCTACTGCATAACTTTGTGTCGTTGGGCTTTTCGGCGGTGCTTGCCGAGGCCACGGCTGCTTCTCGCAAGGCGGGTATCAGCGATAGCGCACTATTGGAAGTGCTGGGAGCGGGTGGTGGAGGTGGCGTTGTACTTGAGCGACTGCGTCCTTATATCGTTGACCATGACCCCTCTGGTTTCAAGTTCACCGTTGCCAATGCCACTAAAGACCTCGGTTACTATCACGCCATGACCAACGAATTGGGGGTGGAGCGTGGCGTCGCCGAGGCTGTTCATGCCCTTTATACGTCTATCGACGACACAACAGCAGCCGTGCCGGAGGTGATAGGCGTTCTGGAGAAGCGAACTTAGCGGTCGGTGCCGAGTAAACGGAAAGTTCCTCATCCGCTGGCACATGCTTTAGTGGTGCCTCCCAGCTCCTGTAGAAGCCCGGCGATGTCGGGCGATAAGGCCTTCTACAGGCGATAGCCTTCAGTGGCAGGATCATTGCTGATCGCGCAATGAATTGCGCTCTTAAAGAACTGATTGCACCTGTTCGGGGCGTAGAGACTTTCTTTTGAGTCAAAAAAGCGCATCGTTTTTTGGTGAAGCATGTGGAAAAGACGGTATGGCAGGCGTTGATAAGTTGGCACGCTTGTTGCTTTAGCTGAGTAGTAAGATGTTTAGGATGTGATCTTCGACTTTAAAAAATATTGTCAGCGGGTTGACAAAGTCGATAAAGGGTCACAATCTAAATTCTGTAATAGACATATTGTGCGTCGGCATATGCCGAAAGAGCACAGAGCAATAGGGCTCCCATCGTTACCGTCAGGTAGCGTTGTGAGCCCTTTTTTTATGTCCGCAAACAGGAAGGTCGTTCAATGAACAGTCGTATTCCGGTTGGCATACTCTTTTCCACCCAGGGCCCTTACGCCACCGTTGGCCGCTCAATGCGAGATGGGGCGATGCTGGCGTTGGAAGAGGTCAACCAGGGCAAACGCTTCCCCTTTGAACTTGTACCTATCGAATGCGAGCCAGCCGGTGACAACGCTGCTTACAGCACCCACGTGCGGCGTTTGCTGCGCCATGAGGGCGTGAAGCATGTGATTGGTTGCTATACGTCTTCCAGTCGCAAAGAGGTCATCCCGATTTTCGAAAAATACGATGGCTTGCTGTGGTATCCGTCTCACTACGAAGGTTTTGAGACCAATAATAATGTTATCTATACCGGCGCCGTTCAGAACCAGCATGTGCTGCCGCTGATGGACCATGTGCTCACCCATATCACCCGCGATGTCTATTTTGTGGGCTCCAACTACGTGTGGGCCTGGGAAAACGGCCGCATCATCCGCGAACTGACCAAGGCGCATGGCGGCAAGATGATTGCCGAGCGCTACCTGCAGGTCGGCGATCTGGATGTGGCTCGTATCATCGAGGAGGTTCACGAAAAACGTCCCGCCTTCATCATGAACATGCTGATTGGTGAGTCCAGTTATGCCTTCTACCGCGCGTTTGCCAAGGCGCGGGGTGAAAACACAGCGCTACAAAAGACCGTGGTTGGCAGCTGTACGCTCTGCGAGCCGGAGCTTGCCCAGATTGGTCCGCAGGCATGTGCTGGGCATCTCGCATCGAGTGTGTACTTCTCGACGATCGACACGCCGGTTAACGAGCAGTTCGTCGCCAGTTATCGCCAACGTTACGGCCATGATGCCCTGCCGAGTGCCGACGCAGAGGCTTCCTACAACACCGTGCATCTACTCGCACTTGCTTTGGCTGGCGCTGATTCCGTGGATATTGACCGGGTGAAAAAAGCCTTGCATGGAGCATCGTTCCAGGCCCCTCAGGGAAGGGTGCATGTCGATCCTGAAAGTAATCACAGTTACTTGACTGTTCGGCTGGGGATATCCCGCGAAGACGCAACGTTTGAGGTGATTTCAGAAGCAAGCGCACCTGTTCGTCCGGATCCTTATCTTGTCTGGGCGGAAGCATGTGGATCAGGGCCAGCACAGCCGGAAACGCCCATTGCCCAGAACAACATTGGTTTGAGGATCGTGCGATGACGGTTACCACACGACGCAACTTCAGAGGGCATCGGGCATTAATTGTGTGTGCCGCTGAAAAGGATCGAGCGGTGCTGACTCAGTTCCTTGTGGAGCTGGGTGTCACCCCGGTCGTTCATGAAAGTCACGATGAGGCGGAGGCCGACAAGCCGTTTGACCTTGTGTTCTTTGACGATGACCTGGGCCGCCAATTCGGCAGCATCACGCGCATGATCGATAGTGTCCAGGGGCCGGCGGTTGCCCTGATCGGTTCGGATGCGCCCAGTTCAGTCAATTGGTTTATCGAGCGTCGCGTGTGCGGCTATTTGACCAAGCCGTTACGCAAGGCCGGTATTCTGGCCAGTCTCATCATCGCTTACCAAACCTATAACGAGTCCTGTCAGACCGAGCAAAAACTCCAGCGTCTGGAACAGCAGGTTCGTGCCCGCCAGGTCGTCTGCACGGCGGCGATCAAGCTCATCGAGGATATCGGAATTTCGGTCAATGACGCCTTTGCTCTGTTGCGGTCGGCGAGCATGAACCGACGGCTATCCCTTGAGGATTTGGCGGCAATGATCGTCTCGGGTGAGATTGCGGTGGCGGCCCTCAAAGAGGAGATCGACGCGGTCCATCGACTTCGGGAGACCCGGTTGAACGGTTATTTATAGCGGACTGATTGAGATCGGTCGAAGCGGAATATATCGGTCAGGCTTCAAGAGCAAAAGATCGCTTCTCATTTTAGGCAGAGGCGATTAGGGAGCTGTTTTGCTGCAGGACGGCGAGGAAGGAAAAAGTAAAACTACATCAGGGGTATACAAATGAAATACTCAACAATTCAGAAAACGGCCACCTTGACGACGTTGTTGGCGGGCACTTTCGTGACCCAGGTGTCAGCGGATGATCCTATCCAGATTGGTGTGCTTGAGGACCAGTCAGGCAACTTTGCCGCGGTGACGCAGGCCAAGGTGCGTGCCATTGAGTTGGCGGCCGAGGAAATCAACGATGCGGGCGGTATTGCGGGTCGTGAGGTCGAGCTGGTCGTTTACGATACGCAGTCGGATGACCGTCGTTACCAGGAGTTGATGCGCCGGGTCCTGCAGCGTGATCAGGTGGACACCGTTTTCGCTGGGTTTGCATCGTCATCACGGGAAGCGTACCGACCCATCGTCAACCAGTTCGACGGCTTGGCATTCTATAACAACCAGTATGAAGGCGGTGTGTGCGACGCCAACATGATCGTGACCGGCGCGGTTCCCGAGCAGCAGTTTTCGACGCTGATTCCCTGGATGATGGAAGAGTATGGTCCGAATGTCTATACGATTGCCGCGGACTATAACTTTGGTCAGATCTCGGCGGAGTGGGTGCGCCAGATCGTAGAGGAGGAAGGTGGTGAAATCGTGGGCGAGGAGTTCATCCCTCTGGACGTTTCCCAGTTCTCGCAGACCATCCAAAATATCCAGGCTGAAGCCCCGGACTTTGTCGTTACTCTGCTGGTCGGTTCCAATCAGGCGTCCTACTACGAGCAAGCGGGGTCTGCAGACCTTGGGATCCCCATGGCTTCATCGGTGAACGTTGGGCAGGGCTACGAGCATAAGCGGTTTGCGCCACCAAGCCTTGCAAACATGTTCGTGACAACGAACTTCATCGAAGAAGTGGATACCCCTGAGGCGAATGCGTTTGTTGAGAAATTCTATGAGCGCTTTCCCGATACGCCCTATGTGAATCAGGAAGCCGCCAATTCGTATATCGCCATGTATCTGTACAAGCAGATGGTCGAGCGTGCCGATGGGTCGACCGACAAGGAAGACCTTCGCGCCGTCATCGCCGAGGGTGATGTCTGCTTTGATGGCCCTTCTGGCACGGTGTGTCTCGATCCACAAAGCCAGCATATGTCTCACAATATCTTCCTGGCGAAAGTGGATGAGAACCACGAGATCTCTTTCCCTGAAACCTGGGAAAATATCGAGCCGTACTGGCTGGGTGACAATGGTTGCGACCTGACCCAGGACGACCCGAGTGCCCAGTACACCCCCTCTAGCCCTCCCAACGAGTAAATATCACGCATCGTCCTGGCAGGGTGGTGAACGTCACCCTGCCTGGCTTGTGAGTTTGCATTAAGCGGGAAACCTCGCGGGCATTTCCTGCCCAGGAGCTGGATATGGAATACCTACATTTAGCGTTCACAGCGTTCTATCAGTTTGGGGATGCGTTTGCTTTTCTGGTGCTATCCGCCATGGGGCTTGCGGTGATCTTCGGGATGATGGGCATTATCAACCTGGCTCATGGTGAATTCATCATGTGCGGCGCCTACGTCACGGTGGTAACGGCACGCCTGGGGGTGCCACTGCCCATCGCGATGCTGTGTGGCAGTCTGGCCGCCGGGATACTTGGTATTGTGCTAGAGCGCACGATCATCCATCGCCTCTACCACCGGCCGCTGGACTCTATTGTGGCCACCTGGGGGATCAGCCTGATTCTTACCCAGGGCACGCTGATCCTGCTTGGCTCCAGCATGTCAGGCATCAGTACGCCGCTTGGCAGCTTTTCGGTGGGCGATTACACATACTCTACCTATCGGATGGTGCTGCTTGGGGTCGCCGTGCTTCTTCTCGTTGGCCTGTATGTGCTGTTTCACCATACGACGTTCGGCATCCACTCGCGCGCCACCATTCAAGCACCGCACATGGCGAAAGCGGCGGGTATCGACACCGGACGTATGTACTCCCTTACCTTTGGCCTCGGGGCGGCCTTGGCCGGGTTGGCCGGTGCGCTTTATGCACCGACGATTTCCATCGTGCCGACGCTGGGTGCCAATTTCCTGGTCGAGAGCTTCGTGACGGTGGTTGTCGGTGGCGCGGATGTGTTCCTGGGTACCGCTCCAGCGGCGGCCACACTCGCGGTTATCAAAGCCTTTCTGACCGGTTGGCAAGGGCAGCTAATAGGCCAGGTGGGGCTATTAATAACCGTCATGGTGGTTATCCGCATTCTCCCACAAGGCCTGTCTGGCTGGTTACTCAAGGGGCGTACATAAATGGGTATGTTGCAGCGAGAAGGATCGGTGACGACACCTTCGTCGTCTCGAGTGCCCAACTGGATGCGACTCGTTAACGGTCCGCAAACACTGGGTCGCGGCCCGCTGTTTTGGGTTGGCTTTGCCTTGGCCATTGGGGCCGCCATCGTTTACCCCGCCTTTGCGGATGCCTGGAGCGTCGGTAATACGGCCTACTTCTTTTGCTGGGTATTCATGGCGCTTGGGCTGTCGTTGATCTGGGGCTACACGGGGTCGCTCAGCTTTGGTCAGACCGCCTTCTTCGGGCTTGCCGGATACACGTACGGTGTCGTCACGATTAACTTTGGCGCGGCTTACGGTATGACCCTCGTCGGCGCGTTGATTGGGGTTGGGGTGTCGTGCCTGGGGGCGGCGCTACTTGGTTACATTCTTTTCTACGGGCGAATCAGCGGCGTATTCCTGGGTATCGTCACGCTGTCGACCACGCTGGTGTTTGCCACCTTTATGGCACAGACCGCTGGCTCGCAGTGGGCGATCGGCAATGCGCGGCTGGGGGGCGACAATGGCATGACCGGTATGCCGCCGTTGACCATTCCCTGGGCGGGGGGCGATATCGCGCTGTATTCGGGCGTGCCGCTTTATTACCTGCTTCTGGCCCTGCTGGTGCTTTGCTACCTGGGGTTGCGGGTGCTGGTCAATTCGCGATTCGGCAATGTGCTGGTGGCGATTCGTGAGAATCCGCATCGTGCTGAAATGCTGGGCTACGACATACGCCGTTATCAGTTGATCGCCTTTGTTATTGGCAGCGGGATGGCGGGTCTATCCGGCGTGCTCTATACCGCCTGGGGGCAGTACATCAGCCCCTCCAACATGGATTTGGCGGCTGCTGCCTTGCCCATTATCTGGGTGGCAGTGGGTGGTCGCAAAGACCTTACCGCGACGCTGGTAGGCACCTTGGTGGTGTTGGGCATCTTCCAGAATCTGACGATCTACGGCAGCTACTACGCCTTCGTCATCATGGGACTGCTATTGGTCGTCATCGTGGTCTATTTGCCGGAAGGGTTGATCCCGGGTTTGGTCAGGCTATTTGGCCGCCTACGTAAGCGTAAGGAGGGAATGTCGTGACCCTACTGCGAACCGAACATTTATATAAACATTTCGACGGCGTGAAAGTTGCCCAGGATGTGAACTTCTCGATGGAGACCGGTGAAATCCGCTGTTTGATTGGCCCCAATGGTGCGGGGAAGAGCACGTTTTTCAAGCTTGTGCTTGGTGAGCACCAACCCAGCGCCGGGAAAATCTACTTCTCGGATAAGGAAATCACCAAGCTGCGTTCCTTTGAGCGTGTGAAACAGGGTATTGCCGTCAAATTTCAGGTGCCGGGTATCTTCGCTGAGCTGTCCGTTTGGCAAAACATGCAGATCGCGGTTCAGAACCATCTGCATGGCGATTCAATGACGGCGGCGATTGACAAAGCCCTGGCTTTCGTAAGGCTCACCGATAAGGCAGGCGAGCTTGCGGGTGAGCTCTCCCACGGCGAGCAGCAGTGGCTTGAGATTGGCATGGCGGTGAGCACTGAGCCGCGCTTGCTGCTGCTCGACGAGCCAACGGCGGGCATGACGCCGGAAGAAACCGCGCGTACGGGCGAGATGATCCAGGCGCTCAATCGCGAGGGCATGTCCGTGTTGGCGGTCGAGCACGATATGGAGTTCGTCCGCCAGATTGCCCACAAGGTCACCGTGCTGAACTTCGGTGAGATCTTTGCGGAAGGCACGATCAACGAGATCGAGGCGAACGAAGAGGTCGCACGTATTTATCTGGGGACAGCCGATGACGACGAATAGTAAACATCTGTTGAGCGTGGAGGGCGTCACGTCCGGCTACGGGACCACCTCTGTTCTGCAGGAAGTCAGCCTCAGTGTTGGTCGCGGCGAGGTAGTGGCCGTCATTGGTCGCAATGGGGTCGGCAAGACGACGCTCATGAAGACGCTGATCGGGCTTCTCAGGCATCGCCAAGGCGCTATCCGCTTCGATGGCAAGGATATCAGTGCGCTCGAATCCCACGAACGCGCGCGCTTGGGCATTGGCTATATACCGCAGGGCCGCGAGGTCTTCTCGCGCATGACCGTCTGGGAAAACCTCAAGGTCGGCGAGATGCTCCAGCAGCCCGGCGAGGGCGTCGACTATGAGCGGGTCTACGAGTTCTTTCCTATCCTGCGCGAGCGGTCGAATCAGCGGGCGGGCACCTTCAGCGGCGGACAGCAGCAACAGCTGGCCATCGGCCGGGCCATGGTGGGCAAGCCGAAGCTGATGCTGCTCGATGAGCCGTCGGAAGGTATCCAGCCGAACATTGTCAAGGACATCTCGCGCAACATCCTCAAGCTCAATCGCGAGCTGGGCGTGACCATTCTCCTCGTCGAGCAGAACCTGGACATGATCATGACCATGGCACAGCGCTGCTACGTCATGGACAAGGGGCAAATCACCCACGAGCTTGCGAAGGTGCAGCTCAGTGACCGTGACGCCATGCGTCGCATTCTGGCGGTGTGAGGGCAGGGCGTGCCCCCAAGGTGGGCATGCAAAGCGTAGGTTCATTTCACCATGACGCAAGCTCCGGCCCCTAGCCGCTGGAGCGATGACTGAAAGCAGCTAAAAAGCACCTAAACAGGAGTAGAACAATGAACTGGTTTGATCATTCCATCATGGCGCGTCGCGCCGTCGCCAGCGGTAAGCCGGGTACTACCCACCAACTAACAGAGGCGGTTCAAGGTCAGTATCACTATACGCTCGGTCCCAACCCCAAGCCCGTGCTGCATATTCAGCCGGGGGATATCGTCAGTGCGGAAACCCATGACGCCTTCGAAGGCAAACTGCGCTCGGAAAGCGACAAGCCCAGCGAGCTGCTTAATCTGCCTTACCTCAATCCGCAGAACGGGCCGATCTACGTAGAGGGGGCTGAGAAGGGAGACTGCCTGGCGGTATATATCCACGACATGAAGCCCCGTGGCCCGCAACCCTGTGGCACAACGGCGCTGATTACCGAATTTGGTGGTCTGGTGGCAACCGGGGACACCGCGCTACTCAACGCACCGTTGCCAGAACGGGTGAAAAAAGTAGAGGTTGACGCTGAAGCCGGCGTGAAGTGGACCGACAAGATTACCCTGCCGTATCAGCCTTTTATCGGCACTATTGGGGTATCGCCTGAGATCGAGTCGATCAGTTCGCTGGTGCCCGACTATTATGGCGGCAACATGGACTTGCCCGATGTGGCGCCGGGGGCGGTGATCTATCTGCCGGTGCACACGAAAGGTGCCTACCTGTATCTGGGGGATTGCCACGCGGCGCAGGGCGACGGTGAATTGTGCGGCGTAGCGATCGAGCATCCTACCGTGACCACCGTACAGGTCGACTTGATTAAAGATTGGACGTTCAAGTGGCCGCGTCTGGAAAACGAGCAGTTTTATATGACCATTGGTTCGGCACGGCCGATGGAAGATGCCTCGCGTATCGCCTACCGAGAGCTGGTTCGCTGGCTGGCAACAGAGTTCGATTTCGATGAGATCGAGGCTTACATGCTGCTTACCCAGGCCGGGCGTGTGCGGTTGGGCAATATGGTCGACCCAAAATATACGCTGGGCGCTTCCATTCTCAAGTCCATCGTTGGACAAGCACGCTAGCGAGCGGGGAGGTAACAATGAAATACCTTGCCGCCACGGTGCAGTTTGAGCCTGAAATGTTTGCCAAAGAGCGCAATATCGATGCGCTGAAGCGGTTGGTGGAAGAGGCGGCTGCGTCGGGAGCGCGGCTGATCATCACGCCGGAAATGGGCCTTACCGGTTACTGCTGGTATGACAGGGAAGAAGTGGCCCCTTATGTAGAACCGGTGCCAGGGCCTTCAACCGAATGCTTCGCCGCTCTGGCGGCCAAGCATGACTGTTATATTGTGATCGGCCTGCCAGAAGTGGAGCCTGCCAACGGGCTTTACTACAACACGGCTGTCTTAGTTGGTCCTGAGGGCTATCTGGGCAAGCACCGTAAAAGTCATCCCTACATTGCCGAGCCTAAATGGGCGGCATCAGGCGATACGGGCCACCAGGTGTTCGAGACGTCGCTTGGGCGTATTGCGCTGCTCATCTGCATGGATATTCATTTTCTCGAAACTGCTCGCCTGGTGGCGTTGCGGGGCGCCGATGTCATCTGCCATCTGAGCAATTGGCTCGCCGAGCGAGCACCGGCACCGTACTGGATCAGTCGTGCCAGGGAAAATGGCTGCTACCTGATCGAGAGTAACCGCTGGGGGCTCGAACGTGGGGTGCAATTCAGCGGCGGTAGCTGCGTAATTGATCCGGATGGCCATGTCCAGGCGAGCCGCGATGACGGCGATGGAATCGTGCTGGGCGAGATTGATACCGACCGCGTTACCGGGCCGTTGGCGGCTGAGCGTCGGCCCGACCTTTATCATGAACTGCTGCATCAAACTTACGCCTGGAACCCGCTGGACTTTTTCAGGCTTTATGGCCACCAGCCTCTACCCAAGGGCAAAGCAAGCCCCATCGCGGTTGCGCAATTTGCGCCCTCGAATCACCTCGACGATAACCTTTCCCAATGTATTTCACTGATCGCCCAGGCTGGGCACGTGGAGCTTGTGGTGTTGCCCGAGCTAGCCCTGACGGGATTGAACGCGGACGCAATCAATCCTATCTCATTGGATCACCCTGTTTTCGGCTTGCTGCGTCGTCTTGCGGAGGAGCGTCAACAGTATTATGTGGTCGGTTTTGCGCAGACGTTGGATGGCAACCTCTACAATGCAGCCGCGGTGGTGGGCGCCCAGGGCGTTATGGCGGTGTATCGCAAGATTCACTTGAATGATGCTGATCGTAAATGGGCGACCCCAGGCGAGCGGTGGGTAAGCTGCGATTTGCCCCTTGGCCGCGTAGGAATGCTGATTGGCCACGATGCCGATTTTCCCGAGGCGGGGCGCATCCTGGCACTGCGGGGGTGTGATGTCATCGCTTGCCCAGCCGCCTTGCCCGGGCCATTTCATAGTACGCATCCCGGCACGGGCATTCGTCAACCGTCACCGATTCCTACCGGCCCGGACGATCACCATTGGCACCATTACCGGGTCCGCGGTGGCGAGAACAACTGCTATTTCGCTTTTGCCAATGTGCACATGCCCGAGGCGGGATTGCCCGGACTGAGTGGTATATTCGGCCCGGATACGTTTCATTTTCCCCGCCAGGAGGCGCTGCTGACCAGCGCCACAGGCTGCGTTCAGCTTGCCATTGACACGAGCAACCTGGAATCGGCTTACCCAAACAGCGCTGTGCGCCGCAAGGACCTGGTGGCGATGCGCCTGCCACACCACTACCTTGAATTACTGGAGAGATAGTGCCCCCCCCTAACTGGATCCCTTTTCAGGCAAGCATCTGCGTACAGGAGTAGTTGACCATGAGTGTGAAGCGACCCGGCATTGATACCTTGGCGGCCATTTCCGATTATTACGGTTTTGACCTTTCCTTTGATGAATTGAGCGAGTTCCAGACCGCCGTTGCGGGATCAATGGCCATTTATGATCGCCTTGATGAATTGGCGGATGAATCACTGCCGGTCAACTATCCGCGGGCAGAATTGGGCTATCGCCCGGTTGGTGACGATAACCCACTCAACGGCTGGGCGTGGAAGTGTTCCGTACCCGGTGCCGAGGAAGGTCCACTCGCGGGTCGAACGGTCGCGCTAAAGGACAATATCGCGCTGGCAGGCATTCCCATGATGAATGGCTCGCCGGTCATGGAAGGTTTTGTGCCCCGGGAAGACGCCACCGTGGTCACCCGGCTGCTCGACGCTGGCGCACATATCATCGGCAAGACGGCCGTACCTGCGTTCTGTTTTGACGGTGGCGGCTGTACCGGCTATCCCGAGCCTCAGCCGGTCAACCCCCACGATCATGACCGGCTGGCCGGGGCTTCCTCCAACGGCAGCGCGGTGGTGGTCACCAACGGTGAAGTGGATATGGCGCTAGGGGGTGACCAGGGTGGCTCCATTCGGCTGCCCGCCTCGTGGAGCGGCTGTTACGGCATTAAAGGCACTCATGGCCTTGTGCCTTACACGGGTATTTTTCCCATTGAACTGACACTCGATCACGTTGGCCCCATGGCGCGCACCGCGGAAGATTGCGCCCGCATGCTGGAAGTGCTGGCAGGTCCGGATGGGTTGGATCCTCGCCAGTACGACGTGCGCACGGCAACCTACACCGAGTCGCTTAGCGAGGACCTTACTGGTTTGCGTATTGGCATCCTGCGCGAAGGATTTGGCATTGCCGGTGTCAGTGAACCCGACGTGGACGCCGCCGTTAAAGAAGCTGTTAGCGTGCTGGAAAAAGTAGGCGCGCGTGCCTCGGAGGTGTCGGTGCCCATGCACAGCGACGGTCTGGCGCTATGGAGCGCGATCGCCTTCGAGGGGGCGACCGAACTAATGGTCAGAGGCGATGGTTACGGCACCAACTGGCGTGGGCATTATAGTACGCAACTGATGGACTTTTACGGGCGGGCTCGCCGCGCCCGCGGCCATGATTTCAGCGATACCGTGAAAATGACGGTACTCGCGGGGCACTACATGTCCGAGCAGTATAACCGCCATTATTACGGTAAGGCACAGAATATCGGTCGGCGGCTAGCTCGCGATTATGACAAGGCCTTGCAGGAATATGACCTGCTGATCATGCCCACCACCGCCATGAAAGCGGTCAGCAGGCCGGCTGATAAGCACCTCACCAGCACACTCGCCGGTGCGCTTGGTAATCTGCACAACACGGCCCCGTTCGACGTTAGCGGGCACCCGGCCATGAGCGTGCCGGTCGGGTTTTCAGACGGCTTGCCGGTGGGCATGCAGCTTGTGGGCAGACGCTGGGATGAAGCGACCGTGCTGAAAGTCGCCCATGCTTATCAGGTCGCTATCGGCTAGCGGTGTACGTCCAGTGTTGGTGGCGTAATAATATGGCCTTGAACCTTCGTTCGTAGAACCTCACAGGAGCCAGACGTGTCGGGCGATGGGGTGGCTACAAGCGATGACTTTCGGCGGAGGGATCACTGCTAATCGCGCAATGAATTGCGCTCCTACGAACCCCACCGGCACATGCTTTAGTGGTGCCTCCCAGCCTCTGTAGAAGCCCGGCGATGTCGGGCAATAAGGCCTTCTACAGGCGATAGCCTTCAGTGGCAGGATCATTGCTGATCGCGCAATGAATTGCGCTCTGACGAAAACCTGTACTCGACATCTATCGGCCTTTGGGGCTGTTTCCGTTACACTAAGCGGCTTTGAACTTGCCTGCGGGCAGTGGGTGGTTTTTTGTCGAGGTGTCTCTTGGGCGACGCGTTACATGCTTGGTGGGCGCAGCAGTTGGTGCTGTGCGATTGGCATTTTACGCCGCATCCCTTATCGGTGGATGCGGGGGCGGCGGAACAGCGTTTGCTGGGCCAGGGGATTGCCCATCGGGGTGAGCTGGCCGAGCAATGGTGGGTTGCGCTGCATGCCCCGGCAGGCGAGGCGGATCAGCTGCTGGCGGCGCTGGAATGGGCGGCGTTGGCCGGTGCGGCCGGGTGGATAAGCCCCGAGCAGGCCAGCGACTGGGCCTGCTGCGTGATGCAGCGTATTCACCGCGACTATCGCGACCTGCGCAGTTGGCTGGGCGATGTTCGCCGCTCGCTGGGCGTGCGTGGCTGGGCCACCGGGGCCGATGACCGTTTTATCGATGCCTGTCAGGTGCTGGCGGACTCGGAAGCCGAGGGCGCGGGGATCACCTGGGAAATGTTTGAGGCGGCGCTGCACGAGCACGGTGACGTTGCCCTGTGGCCCACATCGCCTGGCGCTCGGCCCTGGCGGCTGTGTGCGCTGTTTCGCCCGCTGCTCAATTACCCGGCAAGCCAGGCGGATTGGCCGGATGCGGTCAATTGGTTGGGTACCGCCTGGGATATTGACAGTCGCGACGAGCTGCTCACCGGGCTGTTGTGGCTGGGTACCCAGGGGGAGCGCCAGCGCTGGGATGTTGAAGCACGCGATCTGCTTGCCATGGACGCTGCCCAGCGCCAGGAATGGCAGCGTAATGCTCAGCCCGGTTCGCACCATGCCAGCGTACTGTGCCGCTTTGTCAACCAGGGAGAGCCCCTTGAATGGGCCGCCTGGGATTGGTTGCGGCTGGTCGAACTGGCCTGGGCGGGTGCCTGTAGCGGCTGGCTGACCCAGGCCGAGGCGGATGCCTTTGCGGCGCACGCCGCCGAACTGATGCAACGCCGCTACCACGACTGGCGGGCGGTGATTGTTGCCTATCGGCGGGGTCAGAGCCTGTTTGACGGTATCGACCGGCGCGCCATGACGCCGCCCGAACGCGAGACGCTGCTGCTTAGCGGCTCGTTCAGCCCCTGGCAGGTTGCCGTTGACGACCTGCTGGACGCGGAGACTCAGGCGGCCTCGCACGCAATGCTCAGCCAGTGGCGTAACTCGCCACACCGCTGGTTGCTGGCCATGGCGGGGGTGCGTGAGCCGGATGCCATGCTGCGGCTGGCCAATCCCGAGGCCCCGCTGAGCGAAGCGCAGCGCGTCGAGGCGGGGGAGTATCTGGATGGCTCCCTGGGGTTGCATGCCGACGAGGGAGCGGCGGCCATGGCGCGCTACTGGCTGCCTGCTCAGGCGCATCATCTGAATCAGCTCGCCGCCGACGCGGCCCACGGTGTCATGCCGCCTTCCGCGACGCTGTTTGGTCAGCCGGATTTCCCGGTTAACGCCCAGCGCCAGGCGCTGAAAGGCGTCAGTCGTCATGCCGCAACGATTCACATGGCCGAGAAGTTTGCCTTCTACCTGCATATGGCCCTCAACAGCGAACTCCTCGAGACGGAGGCGCTGCTGGATTACGCGCGCTCGCTGCGCAGCTGTTTGTGCCGCTTTTATCCCAACGCCAAACGCATGCTGGAAGCCTGGCTTGCCTGGGAACATTGCCTGCCGGAGAGCGAGCATGCCTCGTTGTGCAATGAAATTGCCTGGCACCTGGACGATCCGGGCAGCCTGTTCCACTGGCTGGACTGGCGCGCCGATGTCTGGCGCGAACCCAGCGAGCGGCCGACACTCAGCCAGTTTACCGCGATGTCGCTGGTGGGACCGCTGAACAGTGCGGTCTGGAGCGAGCCCCAGCAGGAAAGTCCCCGTGAGTGCGCGGAGATTCGTGACTGGGTTGAAAGCCATTACCACCTGGCCAGCGCCGACGATATGCAGACCTTTTTGACGTCCATGTTTGAGGCGGGTGATCGCCAGGAATATCAGATCAATTACGAGCCCTACACGCTCAATACTCAGCGCCTGGAAGCCGAGATTGCCATTCTGGAGTCCGGAGATTGTGCGGAGGAGGATCGCCATCACCTGCTGAGGCTGCGCCGCGTACGCGATAACGAGGATGGGTGTAACGAGATCGACATGGCGGCCTGGGATATTGCCCAGCTTGTCGACCTGGCCATTGCCGGTCGTCAATTGGGCTGGCTGTCATCCACGGCCTTTGCCGATGTGCTGGGGCGTGCCTACCAATTGGCGGCGGATCATTACTCCGGGTGGCAGGATTACGCGGCTGGCATGTACGCGGGTTTCTCGTTCTGCATGGGGGAAACCCCCGAGCGGGAGAGCTTTCTGGCCAGTTTTCGGCAGGCCCTGGTCGCCTGGCTGTGCGCAGCACCGATACTGGCAGGACCCTGGGCGAGCCTGGATTTTCCCGGCAACAAGCCGCGTCATTTTGCGCCGCTGCACATCGATACGTTGCCCGGCGATCAGCGTACCTTGCATTGAGGCTCGCTTAACGTAGGTATTTTGGCTTATAGTCATGCTTGATCAGTATTAGCTCAGCCAAGAATAGGTCTGGCAACTGGTAATTTTTTTCAATTATTGACGAGGGATCGCGCATGGTTGCGTTGCCAACTATTGCTGTCACCGCTGCTCGTTTTATCAATCTTTATTCTGGTCAGTTACGTGAACGCCATGCGCCTCTGGCGATGGCTGGCTGTATGGTGGTTGTGCTGAGTGGTTGTGCTACCAGTGCGCCGCAGGGCGATACGCCCGATGATTATTTTGCCCGCTCGATGCCGGGGCTGCCCGACGACTGGAAGACGCAGATGTCGCCCTTCGATGGGCAATACGATGCCTTCGGTAACTGGCAGGCCTCGCCTACCGAACAGGTGCGAGAGGCCCTGCTGGCCCAGCATGAGCAATGGGTCGGCACGCCATATCGACTCGGTGGCACTACCCAGCGTGGCATCGACTGTTCGGCCCTGGTACGCAACATCTTCCGCGATACCTTTGAGCTGGAGCTACCACGCTCCACCCGTGGGCAGGTCCATGAGGGACGCCCGATCGACCGCCAGGAATTACAGGCGGGCGATCTGGTGTTCTTCCGCCCGCCGGGGGCCTATAACCATGTAGGCATTTATGTCGGCGACGGGCATTTTCTGCACGCGTCTACCTCCCAGGGAGTGATTATCTCCAGCCTGGATAATGTCTACTGGAAACGCTACTACTGGCAATCGCGGCGGCCGCTGGCGCCTTCACATATGGCCAAGCTCAAGGACTCGTCGTCGCTCAACGCCTCTCGGTCGATGTAGTGGGCCTTTCTCACCGTTGAGCGTCACATGATCGAAGCCAACACCCGCGCCTGGTGGCGCGCGACCTTTGCCCTGTGCCTGGGCTCCTTTCTGGTGTTCATCAATCTTTATGCCCCGCAGCCGCTGCTGCCGGGGCTGAAAGAGACCTATGGCGTGTCGACCCTGGGCGTGAGCCTGCTGATGTCGGTAGCCACGCTGTCGTTGGCATTGGCGCTGCTGGTGTTCGGGCCGCTTTCCGATGCCATTGGCCGCGAAGGCATCATGCGCATCACCTTACTGCTGGCGGGGGGCTGTTCGTTGGCGCTGGCCTTTGCGCCCACTTTTGAAACCCTGCTGGCGCTGCGGCTGGTGCAAGGCTTTGTGTTGGGTGGCCTGCCGGCGGTGGCGATCGCCTGGATGGGGGACGAGTTCAATAAACCGGCGCTGCTCAGCGCGGTGGGGCTGTATATCGGCGCCAATTCGCTGGGCGGCATCAGCGGGCGTGTGGTGGGTGGCGCGGCGGCGGATATCGGCGGGCCCACGGCGGCGTTTCTAACCGTGGGCGTGCTGACGCTGGTGGGCTGCGCGGTGTTCTGGCGGCTGCTGCCCAACAGTCAGGCGTTTCGGCCGCAGCGCTTTCAGCTGCGTGTCGCCTTGGGTGATCTTGCCGGGCACTTGCGCAATCCTATTCTTCTTGCCGCCTACGCATTGGGCGGCATCAACTTCCTGATCTTCATCAACCAGTTCAGCTACATTACCTTCCGCCTGGCCGGGGCGCCCTATCAATTGGCGGCGAGCAGCCTGGGGCTGGTATTTCTGACCTATCTGGGTGGTACCGTCGGCTCAACGCTGTCTGGGCGGCTGGCCCAGCGCTTCTCACCGGCGACCTGCATGAGCCTGGGCGTGGCGATCCTGATGCTGGGCACGGCG
Source organism: Halomonas sp. Mc5H-6 (assembly GCF_024124705.1). NCBI lineage: Bacteria > Pseudomonadati > Pseudomonadota > Gammaproteobacteria > Oceanospirillales > Halomonadaceae > Halomonas > Halomonas sp. Mc5H-6. The sequence continues at coordinate 90,939 of NZ_JAMXSI010000006.1, read as the reverse complement.
ATCACGCTGGCGAATTCCCTGTGGCTGATTATTCTTGGCTTGACCGTCAACGCCTTTGGCTTTTTCCTGGCCCATTCGCTGGCCTCAAGCTGGGTGGGGCGCCATGCTCAGGGCGCGCGGGGCAGCGCGTCAGCGCTTTACCTAGTGTTCTACTATGTGGGGGCCAGCCTTGGCGGTTTCTGGCTGGAGCCGTTCTGGCAATGGGCGGGCTGGCAGGGCGTGGCACTGGGGTCGTGGCTGCTGCTTAGCGTAACGCTTGCCGTCGCGCTGGGGCTATGGCGCTTTGAGCGCCGGGCTACCTAGACGGGCGCAATTGCGCATCGCTGAGAGTTAGTCGACGCGGGCACAGGCGTTCAAGCAGGGCCGCGTCGTGGCTGATCACCAGCACGCCAAGCTGGCGCTCGTCCGCCACCTGGCGGAGCGCTTGCCAAAGAGCAAGCTGGGTGAGGGGGTCGAGCATGCTGGAGATTTCATCGGCCACCAGATAGCGCACCCCAGGGGCCAGGGCGCGTAGCACGCATACCCGCTGCAGTTCGCCGCCGGAAAGCGCGCTGGGATAGCGGTTCAACCAGCCGGGTTCGATCCCGAAGGCTTCACGCAATGCCGCCGGGGGTGTCCAGGCTTCTTCCAGGATTCGCTTGACCCGCCAGCGTGGGTTGACCGAAAGCTCCGGCGACTGGGGCAGCCATTGCACGGGCTGCAAGCCGCCTCGCGGCAGCGCTGCGCCGTCCACCTTAATAGTTCCCGCCTGGGGCGCGAGATGCCCCGCCAGCAGTTGACCCAGGGTCGACTTGCCCGCCCCGGAATTGCCGCTAAGCCCCAGCCATTCGCCCGCCTCCAGAGACAGAGACACGTTATCCAGCACGGCCGCCTGGTCGGCAAACGCATGATGTAAACGGTGGGCGCTAAGCAACATCTTGGGCCTGTGCGGTGGGTGCCACGCCAAAATGATTGTCCGGCAGCGCCTGCCACAGCGCCTGAGCGTAGTCGGTGGTCAAGGTGTCGCCATCGCCCTGGAAGGCACTGGCGAAGGCGGTTTCGACACATCGCCCCTGGCGCATGAGGGTGACACGCTGGGCAATGGGCAGGGCATGGCGCAGGTCGTGGGTGATCAGCAGCACCGCTTTACCTTGGCGGGCCAGCGCCGCCAGGGCGTCAAGCACCCGGTCGCGCTGCTGTGGGTCGAGGCCGACGCTGGGTTCGTCGGCGATGATCAACTGCGCGTGGCTCACGTGGGCCATGGCGACGAGTACCCGCCGCGCCATACCGCCGGACAGCTCATGGGGAAAGGCCTGTTTGCTGCGTTCATCCAACTGGTAGTGAGTGAGCGCTTGCCCGGCTGCCTGCCAGGCGTTGGCTCTGGCATGCCCGGCGCGGCTCGCCGCCCAACTGACCTGGCGCTGGCTGCGGACCAGGGGATCAAGCGCATCGAGAGACTGGGGAATCAAGGCCAGTTCACGGCCGCGAAGCTGACGCTGGCGCGCGGCGGTCAGCACCTGGCGGTGGAAGGTCAGTCGGCCGGTCTGGCGCTTGGGCTCGGGCAGAAGGCCCAGCAGCGCATGGGCAAGCAGGCTCTTGCCCGCTCCCGACGCGCCCACCACGGCATGCACCTCGCCGGGGTGAAGCTCGAGTGATACGTCACTCAATACCTCGGCCCAGCGCCGCCGCCACCAGGGGGCGTAATACGGCAGCTGCAGGGTCAGGTGTTCAATGGTCAGCATGTCATTTCTCCTTGCAGGGCCTAAAGCGCATGACGCCAGTGACTGGCAAGCCGTTCGAGACTGAGTACCACCAGCAACAGCCCCAGCCCGGGGAATAGGCCGAGCCACCAGACGCCGCTGCTCAAGTAGCGCATGGCGTCGGCCAGCAGTAGGCCAATGGCGGGTTGGCTGGGGTCAAGCCCGACGCCCAGAAAGGTCAGCGCGGCTTCGTGCAATATGGCGTGGGGAAACAGCAGCAAGGCGCCGACCACACATTGGGGCAGCACCTGGGGCAGGTAGTGGTAGACCATCACAAAGCGTTGGGACTTGCCGAGCGCTCTGGACATGGCGATATAGGGGGCATGGCGAAGCTGGAGGAGTTCGGCACGCAGTAATCTTGCCAGGCGGGGCCAGTGGGTGACCGCCACGGCGATAATCACCGCCTGGGTGCCGCCGCCGAGCGCAAAGGCAATCAGCAGTAACAGGATCAGGTGCGGCACGCTGAGCAGCGTATCGATCACCAGGGCGACCAGCGCGTCAAAGCGTGGCCCCAGCATGGCCAGCAGTGCCATGCCCAGCGCGATGAAGGTGCCGATCAGCGCGGCCAGGCTGCCGACGCCGATGCTCAAGCTCAGCCCTGCCAGGGTGCGCGCCCATAGGTCGCGGCCCAGCGCATCGGTGCCGAGCCAGTGGTCCGGGCTTGGGGCGGCGAGGCGGGCGTCAAAGTGCATCTGGCCTGGCGTGTCGCCGAGCCACCAGCGGCTGCTGAGTAGCGCGATGAGCAGCACGGCGATGGCGGCACCCCTCCATAACGCATCGCGCCTGGGCTGCGCGCGGCTCATGGCGTCACCTTCTGCATGCGGGGGTCAATCAGCGCGTAGAGCGCATCGGCGAGTAAATTGCCCACGCTCACGAATAGCGCGGTAAACAGCGCGATGCCCAACAGCAGGGGCACATCGCTGCGCAACCCGGCCGCAACCGTTGCCTCACCAAGACCTGGGTAGGCAAATACCTGCTCGACGAGCACCGAGCCCCCAAACAGCTCTCCCAGCGAGGCCAGCGAGAGCGTCAGGGCGGGCAGGCTGGCATGGCGGATACCGTGCCGCCAGGCGATATCCCAACGGCTGGCACCTTGCGCAAAGGCGTGGGTGGCGATGTTGGAGTTCATCAGCGCGATCATGCGTGTGCGGGTATGCAGGGTAATAGGGGCGATGCCGACCAGCGCGAGCGTCATGACGGGCAGTATCAGGTGATGCAGCCGAGTGGCCAGGCCGACATCCTGGCTTAGGGTGCCGGTGGGGCCTGCGCAACATACCGGCGTCCAGCCCAGGTACACCGAAAATAACAGCAGCAGGAGCATGGCCAGCCAGAAAGCGGGCGTCGAGGCTGTCAGGTAGGCGTAAGTACTGATGATGCTATCCAGCAGGCTGCCTTCTCTTGCCCCGGCAACCACCCCGAGGGCAAAGCCAACCAGCGTGGTGAGCAGCCAGGCACTGCCCAGCAATACGATGGAGCGTTTGAAACGCTGGCCGATGACCTCGCTCACCGGCTGGTTGTACACATGACTAACCCCCAGGTCGCCCTGGATGAGCTGACCAAGCCAGTGGCCAAACTGGACCACCGGCGGTTCGTTGAACCCCCAGCGCTCGGCAATCAGGTCGCGCTGCTCCGGGCTTACCTGGGCCATTTGCGGCCCCAGGTAGGCGTCAATCGGGTTGATGGGCGACAGCATCATCAAGCCAAACGACACGGCCGCAACGCACACCAGTACCAGCGCAAGGCGCAGCAGCCGAACGGCGACGGTCGCGATCAGTTGCACGTCCAGCGCCAGTCCAGCAGGTTGGCGGTAATCGGCCAGCCATGGCCATGGGGGGCAACGCCGAGGGTGCCCAGGTCCAGGCAGCTGTCGGCGGCGTAGATGTGCTCCAGGTTGACCATCCATGCCCAGGTCGCGTCGCCGCGTACGCCATAGCCGGTCTCGCCGTCCCAATGGGCATTGCGCCAATGGCGGTTAGCCTGCTCGGCGCTGGCGGCCCGCTGGGCGTTGTCGAGGTGATCGTCCACGGCAGGATTGGTGTAAAAACCGCTGTTGTAGAAGCCGTTGCCGCTATGCGCGCTATGGAACAGGTAATAGATCTCCTGGGGGCTGTGGCTGCCAAAACCCATCACGATGGCGTCCTGATGGAGGGCTTCGCGCTGTATCTCATCCCAGTGGCGGGCGGTGGGCTGCATGTCGATGCCCAGCGGACGGACCATTTGTGCGCTGATCTCGGCCAGCCGTTGCCGGGTGGTGTCGCCTGCGGGGTAGGTCAGCCGGAAGCGGGCCGTTTGACCGTCTTTTTCGCGCAGGCCATCGTCGCGCTGCTGCCAGCCGGCGTCTTCCAGGCGCTGAATGGCGCCTTCAAGGTCAGGCGCCGCCAGGGTTTCGTCGGGGGCGCTCCACGGCAGGCCGTCGGCGGGGCCGAACGCCGGGCGGCCGTAGCCTTCAAGCGCTACGTCCACCAGGGTGTCGCGGTCCAACGCCAGGTTGATTGCCTGGCGGATAGCAATATCGGCGGTGACATCGTTGCCAATGGGCGCGCCATTGTCGGCGGTTTTGCCTTCATCCGGCTGCATGGGAAACAGAATGCCGCGGTTGTCGACGCTTTCCATCGTAATGCGCTGCATGTCTGACGGGAGTTCGCTGGCAAGTGCCGGGGGCAGGGCGGCAAGGTCGACGTCACCTGCGCGTACGGCGTTAAGGGTGGTATCCTCACCGGTGAACAAGAACACCAGCCGCTCAAACGGCGGAGTGGGGCCGTAAAAGTGCGGGTTACGCTCGACGATCAATTGCTCGCCTTCCTGCCATTCCACCAGTCGATAGGGGCCGGAACCCAGTGGGGCACGGCCGTAGTGGTCGTCGTAGCCATTCTCACGCGCGGCGCTGGGGACAATCCCTAAGGTCATCAGCTGGTCGATAAAGGTGATGCGCGGCTCGCGCAGGGTGAGAGTGACGGTGTACGGGTCAATGGCCTCGGCATTGTCAAGCACGCTCAGGTCGGCTCTCCCGCCTGCCTCGGCGGCGGCATTGAAGGTAAAGGCGACATCGTCAGCGGTGAGCCGGGTGCCATCGGCAAAGCGGACATCGTCGCGCAGCGTCAGTGTCCAGGTGAGGCGGTCGTCGGAGAGCGACCAGTCGGTGGCGACCTGCGGCTGAGGGGCAAGGTCGGTACCCCGTGAAAGCAGTGTCGACTGAAATAACGGATTGCCGTATTGCCCCCAGCCGAGTAGCGGGTCGAAACCCTGTTCCGGCTCACCGCCGATGGCCATCACGAGTTGGTCTTTGGCTTCGGCGGCATTGGCAAGCGTGACGCAACTGAGCGCCAAGCCGAGTAGAATCGTTCTTGAGTCGAGCGCCATGGCCGTTTCCTGTGGGGGACGGGTATGATGTTTTTTTAATATCATCATACTGGCAGCCAGGGGTCAATTTTTGAAAGGGGAAGTCGATGCAGCGAGTAACGGTCACGCTTGATGAGGAACTGCTGGCGGACGTGGATGAACTGATGCGGGAGCGTGGTTATCAGAACCGTTCCGAGGCAATCCGCGACTTGACCCGCAGCGGGCTCCAACAGGTTCACGAGGAAGCGGCACCCCAGGCGCCATGTATGGGGGCACTGGTGTATGTCTACGACCATGCGGCCAGGGAGCTCTCCAAACGGCTGACACGCCATTCCCACGCCCACCACGATCTCACCCTTTCGACGCTGCATGTCCACCTGAACGAGCAAAGCTGCATGGAGGTCGCGCTGCTCAAGGGCCAAAGCGACCAGCTGAAGCGGTTCGCCGCCGAAGTCACCTCGTCACGCAGCGTCCGCCATGGCCGCTTGGTGCTGATTCCTGAGGAATGAGCATAAAAAAGGCGACCCCTTGGGTCGCCTTTTCGCATGTCACGCGTCGGCTGAAAAACAGCCTTGGGGCTGAGCTTAGTGCTCTTCGCCGCCTTCGCCGTGTACATGGCCGTGTTCAACTTCTTCTTCGCTGGCTTCGCGTACTTCGGCGATTTCAACGTCAAAGTTGAGGTGCTGGCCAGCTAGCGGATGGTTGCCGTCAACGACGACGGTGTCGCCTTCAACCTTCTTCACGGTGACCATCAGCGGGCCGCCTTGGGTCTGGGCCTGGAACTGCATGCCCGGCTCAACGCTTTCAACGCCCTGGAACGCATCGCGCGGAACTTCCTGCATCAGCTGTTCCTGAATCTCGCCGTAACCCTCTTCCGGGGCAACCTGGACGCTCAGCTTTTCGCCAGCAGCGTGTCCTTCCAGCTCTTTTTCCAGGCCAGGAATGATGTTGCCTGAACCGTGGAGGTAGGTAAGGGGCTCGCGGCCTTCGGAACTGTCTAGCACTTCACCTTCATTATTGGTTAAGGTGTAGTGGAACGCGACAACCGAGTTTTGCGCAATTTGCATTAAATGACCTTTCGGTGAGTGCATGTCTTTAATATGGTAACGCGTGAATGCTGGATTGTCAGGGGGTAGAGGCGGATTTTCCGATGTCTTGGCTTTTTGCGGTATTGCGCCCGGCATTGTGCAGGGCTACCCTAGCTTGACACTTTTTTCGCCGCACCTTTTACGGAGCATGACATGACCATATTTATCATCTGGCTAATCGCCCTTGTGCTGATCGGCTATTTTGTCAATCAGCGCTGGCAAACCGTCAGTGCCGGGTTGGATAAAATGCTGCCTCGGGCATTGAAAACGCATGGCGATAACCGCTGGCTTTGGGTGGGGGCGCTTGCCGTCCTGGGGGCGACCGCACTGGTGCGCCCGGTGGATATTCTGCTGGTGGCCATTCTGTTGGGCATTATTTGCGGTGTGATATACAAGTTGATCGGTTTGGCGTCCAGCAAAGCCCCTCACTAATCACGCCCACCCAAGCAACACAACGAAAATCGCCCCCTCAGCGATGCTGGTGGGGGCGATTTTTGTGCCGCGATCCGTTATTTACATCAACTGATCATCAGTAGGGGGCGACGCTCGCGTTGGCACCGTTGCCAATCAGGCGAACTTTCTGGCCCGGCTGGAACTGGCGGTCGGCGCGCTGAACGACAACGACGTCGGTACCGTCTTCCAGGCGGATTTCCATTTCCAGGGCATCAATGCGGTTGGCGCGGTCTTCAACAGCAGTGCCAGCAATGGAACCACCCAAGGCACCGGCAACGGTGGCCAGTTGACGACCGGAACCGCCGCCGATCTGGTTACCCAGCAAACCGCCGATGATGGCGCCGCCGCCGCCACCGAGCAGGCCGCCGGTGCGACTATCCGCCTGAATCTGTACCGGGCGCACGGCAGCAATGGTGCCGATTCTGACATTTTGGGTAGTCTTGGCCTGGTTACCGCTATACACGTCGCCTGAGTAGCCCGCTGTGTTGGCACAGCCGGCAAGCGTAAGAACGCTAAGTGCGGCGATAGGGAGTAAACGCTTCATGGAAACCTCCAGGTGATTGATTCAGCCATCCCGCTTTACGGAACATCACGACTAAATTCTAGAACAGTGTTCGCTAACAAGATACCTGAGAATGCTGACGTTGAACAGCGGTCGTTTGCAGTGCTGACTATGTAACCTAGCTATATAGGACAGCGATGCAAGCTAATCGTGCAAAATTATCATGTAAAACAGTCTGTTTGTTGATTAAGAAAAGAGTGTGCAAGGTTAGGTGAAACATCGCGCAGCCGTTAGCTAAAAAAACGCCCGGAAAACCATCTTCCGGGCGTTCGAGCCTTAGGCTGACGTTTGGCGTCGGGTATCAGCCAAACTGGTTCATGGTGTTGTCCTTGCCGCCTGCTTTCAGGGCCGCCTCACCCTGGAAGAACTCCTTGTGGTCATCGCCGATGTTCGAGCCTGCCATGTCCTGGTGCTTGACGGTAGCGATGCCCTGGCGGATTTCCTCGCGCTGGACTTTCTTGACATAGGCCAGCATGCCGTCGTCGCCGAAGTAGCCCTTGGCCAGGTTGTCGGTGGACAGCGCCGCCGTGTGGTAGGTGGGCAGGGTGATCAGGTGATGGAAGATACCCGCCTCGCGTGCGCCGTCGCGCTGGAAGTTGCGCGTCCACTCGTCGGCCAGTTGGCCAAGTTCGGTGTTGTCGTACTCGATACCCATCAGCTTGTCGCGGTCGTAGGCCGAGACGTCCTTGCCTTCTTTTTCCCAGGCATCGAATACTTGCTGGCGGAAGTTGAGCGTCCAGTTGAACGACGGTGAGTTGTTGTAAACCAGCTTGGCATCCGGGCAGACTTCGCGGATACGGTTGACCATGGCGGCGATCTGGCCGACGTGGGGTTTTTCGGTCTCGATCCACAGCAGGTCAGCGCCGTTTTGCAGGCTGGTGATGCAGTCGAGCACTACACGGTCTTCGCCGGTGCCGGGCTTGAACTGGTAGAGGCCGGAGGCGAGACGCTTGGGCTTGACCAGCTTGCCGTTCTGCTTGATGACCACGTCGCCGTTGTTGATGTCGCTGGCATTTTCGATCTCGTCGCCGTCGAGGAAGCTGTTGTACTGGTCGCCCAGGTCGCCCGGCTCGTTGGTGACAGCAATTTTCTGGGTCAGGCCCGCGCCCAGTGAGTCGGTACGCGCCACGATGACGCCATCTTCAACGCCCAGCTCCAGGAAGGCGTAGCGAACGGCGTTGATCTTGGCGATAAAGTCCTCGTGGGGCACGGTGACTTTACCGTCCTGGTGGCCACACTGCTTCTCGTCGGATACCTGGTTTTCAAGCTGGATACAGCAGGCACCCGCTTCGATGAATTTCTTGGCCAGCAGGTAAGTGGCTTCAGCGTTACCAAAACCAGCGTCGATGTCGGCGATGATCGGCACCACGTGGGTTTCGTAGTTGTCGATCTGGCTGATCAGTTCCTGCTCCTTGGCCTTGTCGCCTGCCTCTTTGGCGTCGTCCAGGGCGCGGAACAGGTGGTTAAGCTCCCACGCATCGGCCTGCTTGAGGAAGGTGTAGAGCTCTTCGATCAGGTTGGCGACCGAGGTCTTCTCGTGCATGGACTGGTCAGGCAGCGGGCCGAACTCGGAACGCAGGGCGGCGACCATCCAGCCTGACAGGTAGAGGTAGCTGCGCTTGGTGGTGCCGAAGTGCTTCTTGATGGAAAGCATCTTCTGCTGGCCGATAAAGCCGTGCCAGCACCCCAGTGACTGGGTGTACTTGCTGGTGTCGGCATCGTAAGCGGCCATGTCGTCGCGCATGATCTTGGCGGTGTACCTGGCGATATCCAGACCGGTGTGAAAGCGGTTCTGGGCACGCATACGCGCGGCGTATTCGGGTTTGATGTTATCCCACTTGCCGCCTTGCGCTTCACGTAGTTGGGCCAGTGCCTTGATATCTTCGAGCAGTCCAGTCATGAGCTAATCCCTCCGGGGTTATAATGGCGATGCGCATGTAAGCAGTGTCTTATGCTGCACCTGCGAAGTCGCTTTCAGCATCGTTCAATTCGCTTGGCGTGTCTTTAAGAAATAAGTCTCTTAATAGAACGTCGTAAGCGGGTTTTCAGGGCAGTCCTTGCGGCACTGCAGTAAAGACACTATCCCTGAAGGGAAGGAGGGCAACAATTGACACTTGGGGGCAGGCAGCGTTGTAGCTCGACTACAGCCGGGCGACAACGCGGGTGAGTTGTGTAGTGGAATTTCGTGATCAGCGGGAAAGCGATCAGTTGAAGGTCAGCGTCATTTCGCGGTGGGGGATGCCGGCATCCATGAAGACCTCGCCATGGGCGACGAAGCCGAGCCGTTCATAGAAGGGCAGGGCATGGAGCTGTGAGCTAAGGGCCACCTTGGGGTGGCCGACGCGTTGGGCGGTGGCGATAGCGGCGGCCATCAACTGGCCGCCAATACCGGTTCCGCGCGCCTCGGCGAGCACCGCCACGCGGCCAATATGACCATCGGGCAGGAGTCGTGCAGTGCCCACCGGGTTGCCGTCCAGATAGGCCAGGAAATGATGGCAGGCGGGATCCTGGCCGTCCCATTCCTCGTCCTGTTGCACCTGTTGCTCGTCAATGAACACTACGCGACGGATATGGCTGGCGATGTCGCCCAGCGCCTGCCAGTCGCCTTCCTGAAGGATGACCTGCAGGCTGTCGCTGGGCATGTTATTCCTCGTCGTCATCGTCGTCCTGCAGCCAACTCAGGCTGCCCGCGTTAACAAGTTGGGTGATGAGCGCTTTGGCACCCGGCAGCTCCAGCACGTCTTCATGCAGCGGTGTTGGAGATGCCAGCCGCTGGGCGAGCGCTTCTGTGCAGGTGTAGCCTTCGCCGTCGACAAATAGCGTGGTGGCGCCATTCTCGGTGCGCCAGGCAAAGCGCGAGCCGGGCATATGATAGAGCGGGCCATCTTCCTGTAGCTGAGCGACAAGACTTGCTTCATTCATCGGCGTATCCAGCGGGACCACCTGGTCGACGTACTTGGGCTGGGTCATCGCGCGGCCGAACCATTGGGCGATTTGCTGGGGGTTATCCAGCGTCGACAGGATCAACTGGCGCATGCGCTCTACCGAGACATCGTCCAGTTCGCCACTGTCAGCCGCAGGGGCCCGACCGGCGTCGCTGTAACGCAGTGAGGCGGGTAGCTGTTCGCCACGGTAATCGGCGTAGGAGGTGACCGCTTCATCCGCCGATGGTGCCCGGAAGCCCACTGACATGGTGATGCAGTCGTCGGTCTGACTAACCCCGTGATGCGCCCAGCCGGGTGGCAGATAGAGCATGTCGCCGGGCTCCAGCACCCAGTCGGAGTCTTCTTCGACTTCGAAGGTTTCCAGAATGCGCAGGTCGATCCCCGGGATGATCGGCGCGTCATCACGGGTCTGGCCGCCCAGTTGCCAACGCCGCTGACCGCTGGCTTGAAACAGGAAAACGTCGTACTGGTCGACGTGGGGACCCACGCTGCCGCCAGGCGGTGCGTAGCTGACCATGATATCGTCCAGCCGCCAGCGGGGCAGAAAGTCGAATTCCTCGAGCAGGGCGGCCACCGAGGGCAGGTAGTGATCCACAGCCTGCACCAGCAGGCTCCAGTTGCGCTCCGGCAGTCGCTCGAAAGTGGCTTCGTCAAAAGGTCCGTGGGACACCTGCCACGCGCCGTCGGGTCCGTCTTCTTCTACCAGGCGGGCTTCGATACCGGGTTCGCAGGCAAGCCCGGCCAGCTCATCGGGTTCGATGGGGCTGATGTAGTCGGGTATTGCCCCGCGAATCAGTAGCGGCTTTTGTTGCCAATAGCTCGCCAGAAATTCCGCCGGGGTCAAATCGCCGAGCAGTGTCAGTGGCTTATCAGAAGGTTGCATGGTGGTATCCTAAACGAACGTGGCATTTAAAGCCGTGGGTCTAATCAAACCAGAGTAGACCTTAACTAGCGTAGACCTTGATTGAACTAGATCATAACTTTAGTAGATCGTAATTATAGCGCATCAAGTCGCTGGTGAATGGCTTCGGCCTGGGCTTTTGCATCGCCGATGTAGTTGGCCGGTGACATCGCTTTCAGCTCGGCTTTGGCGTCGTCGGGCAGCGCCAGGGTGTCGATGAAGGCGGCAAAGCCTGCCTGGTCGATGCGCTTGCCCCGGGTCAGTTCCTTGAGTTTTTCGTAGGGCTTTTCAATACCGTAGCGACGCATGACGGTTTGAATCGGCTCGGCGAGCACTTCCCAGCTGTTGTCCAGGTCCTGAGCCAAACGCTCCGGGTTGGCCTCCAGCTTGCTGATGCCCTTGAGGCTGGCATGGTAGCCAATCAGGCCGTAGGCCAAGCCGACACCCAGGTTGCGCAATACGGTGGAGTCGGTCAGGTCGCGCTGCCAGCGGGAGATCGGCAGCTTCTGCGCCAGGTGACCAAGTACCGCATTGGCCAGGCCAAGGTTGCCCTCGGAGTTTTCAAAGTCGATGGGGTTGACCTTGTGGGGCATGGTCGACGAGCCAATTTCGCCTTCCACGGTGCGCTGCTTGAAGTAGCCCAGCGAAATATAGCCCCAGACATCGCGGTCAAAGTCGATCAGGATGGTATTGAAACGGCACACGGCATCAAACAGCTCGGCGATGTAGTCGTGGGGCTCGATCTGGGTGGTGTAGGGGTTGAAGCTCAGCCCCAGGCCTTCCACGAAGGTGCGTGCGTTGGCTTCCCAGTCGATCTCGGGGTAGGTCGCCAGGTGGGCGTTGTAGTTGCCCACCGCGCCGTTGATTTTACCCAGGATCTCGACGCCTGCGATCTGCTTGAGCTGGCGCTTGAGGCGGTAGGCCACGTTGGCCATTTCCTTGCCAAGCGTCGTGGGGCTGGCCGTTTGCCCGTGGGTGCGCGAGAGCATCGGTTGCCCGGCATGGGCAATGGCCAGCGCGGCAATGTCGTCGGCCACGTTGTGCATGACAGGCAGCAATGCCTGAAGACCATCGGCCAGCATCACGCCGTAGGAAAGGTTGTTGATATCTTCCGAGGTGCAGGCAAAGTGAATGAACTCGGTGACCGCATGCAGCTCGCTGTTGTCGGCGATTTTTTCCTTGAGGAAGTACTCCACCGCCTTGACGTCATGGTTGGTAGTGCGCTCGATGTCCTTGATGCGCTCGGCGTCGGCCACGGAGAAATCGCGGATCAGCTCTTCAAGAAACGCCGTTGCCTGGGCGGAAAGCGGCGGTACTTCGACGATCTGGTTGTGTTCGGCGAGGCGCTGCAGCCAGCGGACTTCCACAATGACACGGGCACGAATCAGACCGAATTCGCTGAAATGTTCGCGCAGGGCGGCGGCTTTGCTGGCGTAGCGGCCGTCAACGGGGGATAGAGCAGTCAAGGCAGAGAGTTGCATGGCTTGGTTCCCAGAGGTAAGAGCAGTTGAGCGTAAAAGGCGTTATTTCAAGTCATCCAGCGCGCGGCGCAGGGCTTTGCGTTGGAACATCAGTTTCCAGCGGCGCCCGCCTTGCTGGTGCCACAGCAGCGCAAAGCGAATGCCGGCCATCAAGCAGGCACGTACGCGCTCCGGCATCATGCGGGTCTGAAGCAGCGATGGGTCGCCCTGCACCACAATGCGGGTTTTAAACGTCGAGATGGTTTCCTGGTAGGCTTCGCCCAGGCTTGCAACCACGTTTTCATGGGTGGCGCCGAAGTGCTCCGCCTGGTCCTGGATATGGCTCATTTTCTGCCCCAGGGTATCCATCATTTTGCGGTTGTTGCGCAGCTTGTTCATGAGCAGCAACAGCGAGAAGCCATAGCGCAACACCACCGGGTTGGCCTGTTCACGGCCGACCAGCATCTCGAGGGTATCGAGCCCCTGGCGCAGGTTGTTGGGGTGGCCGCCGTAGATCGCTTCAAAGCTTTCCGGGTTGGGGTTGCTGGTGGCTTCGATCAGTGTTTCCCAGGCGCGCGGCTCTACTTGGCCGGTGCGGGCCAGTTCGTCCACGAGGCTGGCGGCCTGAAAGACCCCTGCGAGCGCAAGGGCTTGGCGCGCGGTCGGGTTTTCCGGCGCGCGGTGTATCGGCGTTGGGTTCATGCGGCTGCCTCGGTTGCCTTCCATGTGGAGTGAATCACGCCGCCACCCAGGCAGATATCGCCGTCGTAAAGAACCAGCGACTGGCCTGGGGTAACGGCGCGTTGAGGCTCGTCGAAATGCACCTCGACACTGCCGTCGGGCCGGGTGGCGATCTCGCAGCCGCGGTCGCTCTGGCGGTAGCGGACTTTGGCGGTGAAGCGTCCCTTGGCGACCGGCGGTTCACCGGCCACCCAGTCCATTGGCTCTGTGACCAGGGCATCGCTGTAAAGCAGCGAATGGTGCTTGCCTTGCACGGCCACCAGCACGTTGCGATCCAGGTTTTTCTCGGCGACGTACCATGGGTCTTCAGAGTAGTTGGCCAGCCCGCCGATACCCAGCCCCTGGCGTTGGCCGAGGGTGTAGTACATCAGCCCCATGTGCTCACCAATGACGTCGCCGTCGGGGGTTTCGATGATGCCGGGCTGGGCGGGCAGGTACTGCTTGAGAAAATCGCTGAAGCGCCGTTCGCCGATAAAGCAGATACCGGTGGAGTCTTTCTTCTTGGCGGTTACCAGGTCGTGCTGCTCGGCCAGCGCGCGCACCGCGGGCTTCTCGAGCTCGCCGACCGGGAACAGCGTGCGGGCAATGGCGGCTTCAGGTACGGCGTGCAGGAAGTAGCTCTGGTCCTTGTTAGCGTCCAGGCCTTTCAGCAGGCGCGGGCGACCTTCCCGGGTTCCTTGACGGACGTAATGACCGGTGGCGATTTTGTCCGCGCCAAGCATCTCTGCATATTCGAGAAACACCTTGAACTTGATTTCCCGGTTGCAGAGGATATCCGGGTTGGGCGTGCGGCCTGCCTTGTACTCCGCCAGGAAATGCTCGAAAACGTTGTCCCAGTATTCGGCGGCAAAATTGGCCGTGTGCAGCTTGATGCCCAGTTTGGCGCACACCGCCTCGGCGTCGGCGAGGTCTTCCTTCGCCGTGCAGTACTCCGTGCCGTCGTCTTCATCCCAGTTCTTCATGAACAGGCCTTCGACCTCATAGCCCTGTTGCAGTAGCAGCAGGGCCGAGACGGAGGAGTCAACGCCGCCGGACATGCCGACAATCACCTTGCCGGTGGCAGGCGTAGCGGGCGTACTTTGAGGCATTGTGGTGCCAGTGGTGGATGTCATCGCCATCCTCGGTTGAGTGTGCAATTGGGCGCTTATTATACACGATGCAGCCATGCCGCTTCGAGTGCTTCACTCGCGGATGACGCCCAAGGGGTAGCCGTTGCCTTTCAGAGCATCTTCAATGCGGGTGAGCACCAGGGGGCTGCGCAGTCGGCCAGCGCTATCGAGCGTCTGGATTTCGGCAAGCGTCAGCCAGTGGGTCGCGGTGATGTCGGTGTCCAACGGAGTGGCGAGAAACGTCGTGGGGGTGGCGATGAACCCATGACTGTGAAAGGTTTTGCCCTGGGGGGTATGGAATATGTAGAGCCCCAGGTAGCCGGTCAGCGTGACCTGCCAGGCGGTTTCTTCGGCGACCTCGCGTAAAATGGCAGCCATGGGCCCTTCGCCGGGCTCGATATGTCCGGCTGGTTGGTTGAAGACCGTTGCCGTGCCGCCGCGCTCTTCCTCGACGATCAGGAAACGTTCGCCCCGCTGGATGACGCAGGCACAGGTGCTGTGAAGCGTTTGCGTCATGGTCGCTTGCGTCCTGTCGCGGGGCCTTTGCGCTGGCTGGAGTGCCTGGCCCTGGTTGTGCCTCGGGGCGCATGAAGGGTTTCCCGGCGCCACTCACCGGGCGCCAGTTCGCCAAGCCGCCAAGCGCCGATGGCGGCACGAATGAGGCGCAGCGTGGGGAAGCCGACATGGGCGGTCATGCGTCTTACCTGGCGGTTGCGGCCCTCGCTGAGGGTCAGCTCCAGCCAGCTGGTTGTCGGGTGACGTTTGGGGTCAATGGCCGGGTTCCGCGGCGCGAGATCGGGCGCTTCCATACGCCGCGCCTTGGCGGGCAGCGTAGGCCCATCCTTCAAGGTCACGCCGCTTTTCAGGGCCGTTAGCGCGGCATCGTCTATGAGCCCTTCGACCTGTACCCAGTAGGTTTTGGGTTGTTTATGGCGCGGGTGGGCAATGCGATGGATCAGGCTGCCGTCATCGCTGAGCAGTAGCAGGCCTTCGGAGTCGTAGTCGAGCCGACCGGCCGCGTAAACGCCGGGTACGTCAATCACATCCGCCAGGGTGGCGCGGCCCTGGGGGTCGGTGAACTGGGAGAGCATGCGGTAGGGTTTATGCAATAGGTAGAGGTTGCTCATCGTCTCGTCTGGGCTGCCCTTCGTTTTGTCGACAATCGCTCATGCGGTTTAAGTGCAGCGCTGGTATACTTCTGCGTGGCCGCTGGGGTCGTCGTCACCACCACCGATCAATCACCTTGTGAAAAAGGAGCCACTTAAAAAAGCTCCGCACGCTTCGCGGTAGGGTTGCTTGCTTAATGAACCGCTTAGCTTACGAATTTATAATCACAGCGACACAGAAAAGAGGTTAACGCAAAAATGTCCGATACGCCGAAGATCATTTATACGCTCACCGACGAGGCGCCTGCGCTTGCGACCTATTCGTTGTTACCGATTATTGATGCCTTTACCGATTCGGCGGGCATTATCGTTGAAACGCGGGATATCTCGCTTGCCGCGCGCATACTGGCCCAGTTCCCAGATCTGTTGAACGACGAACAACGCGTCAGTGACGACCTTGCCGAGCTTGGCCAGCTGGCGACCACGCCTGAAGCCAATATCATCAAGCTGCCCAATATCAGTGCGTCAGGCCCGCAGTTGAAGGCCACCATCAAAGAGCTTCAAGGTCAGGGTTACCCGCTGCCGGACTACCCGGACGAGCCGAAAAACGATGAAGAAGCGTCCATCAAGGCGCGTTACGACAAGGCCAAGGGCAGTGCGGTCAACCCGGTACTGCGCGAGGGCAACTCCGACCGTCGCGCCCCCAAGTCCGTCAAGAGCTACGCACGCAAGTACCCGCATCGCATGGGGGAGTGGAGCGCCGACTCCAAGTCCCACGTGGCCCACATGAGCGAAGGTGATTTCTACGGAAGCGAGCAGTCCACGGTGATCAAGCAGGCCACCAAGCTCAAGATTGACCTGGCTCAGAAAGACGGCACCCACACCGTATTGAAGGAAGACCTGGCCGTGCAGGAAGGCGAGGTGATCGACGCGGCCTGCATGAGCAGCCGCCGCCTGCGCAACTTTATCGACAGCCAGATCAAGGACGCCAAGAAAAACGACGTGCTGTTCTCGCTGCATTTAAAAGCCACCATGATGAAGGTCTCCGACCCGATCATGTTCGGCATGGTTGTCGAGGAGTTCTATAAAGACGTGCTAGAAGAGCACGCCGATGCCCTCAAGCTTTCGGGTTTCAATCCCAATAGCGGTATTGGCGATCTTTACAGTTCGATCGAAAAGCTGCCGAGCGAACAGCAGGCAACCATCAAGGCCGATATCGAGGCGCTTTACAAAGAGCGTCCGCCGATGGCGATGGTCAATTCTCACAAAGGTATCACTAACCTTCACGTGCCCAGCGACGTTATCATCGACGCCTCCATGCCTGCCATGATTCGTGATTCGGGCAAGATGTGGAACGCCAACGACGAGCTTCAGGATGCCAAGGCGGTGATTCCGGACCGTTGCTACGCGACTATCTATCAGGCGGTGATTGAAGACTGCAAGAAAAATGGCGCCTTCGATCCGACCACCATGGGCAGCGTGCCCAACGTCGGCCTGATGGCCCAGAAAGCCGAAGAGTATGGCTCTCACGACAAGACCTTCCAGATACCCGCCGATGGTACCGTGGTGGTCACTGACGAAAACGGCCATACGCTGTTCAGCCACGAGGTCGAGGCGGGCGATATCTGGCGCATGTGCCAGACCAAGGACGCGCCGATCCAGGATTGGGTCAAGCTGGCGGTCACCCGTGCCCGGGAGAGCGGTGCACCGGCGATTTTCTGGCTCGATGCCAACCGCGCCCACGATGCTCAACTGATCGAGAAGGTCGAAACCTACCTCAAGGATCACGACACCAGCGGCCTGGATATTCGTATTCTACCGCCGGTCGAGGCGATGAAAGTATCCCTTGAGCGTATCCGCAAGGGCGAGGACACGATCTCGGTCACCGGTAACGTGTTGCGCGACTACCTGACCGACCTGTTCCCGATCATGGAATTGGGCACCAGCGCCAAGATGCTGTCCATCGTGCCGCTGATGAACGGCGGGGGGCTGTTCGAAACCGGCGCGGGTGGCTCGGCGCCCAAGCACGTCCAGCAGTTCCTCGAAGAGAACCACTTACGCTGGGATTCGCTGGGCGAGTTTTTGGCCCTGG
Organism: Halomonas sp. Mc5H-6; assembly: GCF_024124705.1. Taxonomy (NCBI): domain Bacteria; kingdom Pseudomonadati; phylum Pseudomonadota; class Gammaproteobacteria; order Oceanospirillales; family Halomonadaceae; genus Halomonas; species Halomonas sp. Mc5H-6. The sequence goes on along the minus strand of NZ_JAMXSI010000006.1, from coordinate 73,404 downwards.
CGGCGTCGCTTGAGCACCTGGGCAGCACCTTCGGCAATGCCCGCGCCAAGCTACTGGCCAATGCGCTTGACGAAGCCAACGGCAAGTTCCTGGATAGCAACAAGTCACCGTCGCGTAAGGTGGGTGAGCTGGATAACCGCGGCAGCCACTTCTATTTGGCGCTATACTGGGCTGAGGCACTGGCCGCGCAGGATGAAGACGCCGAAATGAAAACGCTGTTTGCGCGTCTGGCGGAAACGCTGAAAGCCAACGAAGCCACTATTGTGGATGAGCTCAACAGCGTTCAGGGTCAGCCGGTGGATATCGACGGTTACTTCCGTCCCAGCGGTGAGCGAGCCAGCCAGGCCATGCGCCCGAGCAAAACGCTCAACAACGCGCTGGCTATGGTGGCGATCGACTGATCCTTACGTGCCCCGACGCGCATAACCCTCGTCCGCCAGCCGGGCGGGGGTTTTTTGTTCAGCGCAGTGTGATAATTTTGATGTTTCCATGAACCCTTGCTGATTGCGCACGTCTTATACATAGCACACCATGTGTTTAAGATGTTGCCCGTCAGCTTAGAGATGAAAACCTTGCTTCTTATGTCCCACACTAACAGTTCATACCCGGCCGCGCCTTCGCTTGAAGCAGGCATGACGCGCCCCGATATGCCTGATTATGACGACGACCTGACGGTGCAGTCTGCCGAGCCTGAGCTGGCTCAGCCGCCACTTTTCAAGGTGGTGCTACACAACGACGACTTCACGCCGATGGAGTTTGTCATCGAAGTGCTGCAAGGCTTCTTTAACATGGATAGTGAAAAAGCCGTCCAGGTGATGTTGGCGGTACACACCCAGGGCAAGGCGACCTGCGGCGTGTTCACCCGAGACATTGCTGAAACCAAAAGTTACCAAGTGAATGAATACGCCCAGGAGTGCGAGCATCCTTTAATGAGCGATATTGAAGCCGCCGATTGAGAACGTTGAAAAAAATCGGTAGGTGGGCTTGCAACTGTACGATTTGTACCCGATGTTGAAGGTGCCGGTCGATTAAACTGATCCGACGCAAGCCTAGTTGGCACTATGCCCTAGGATGTAGCGAAAAGGGGACTGCCATGCTGAGCAAAGAACTTGAACTGACCCTGAACACGGCCTTCACCGTAGCGCGATCCAAGCGCCACGAGTTCATGACCGTCGAGCACCTGCTGCTGGCGCTGTTGGACAACGCCTCGGCAATGGATGTGTTGAAGGCCTGTGGGGCAAACCTCGATAAGCTGCGGTCCGATTTGCAGGACTTCATCAATTCGACCACGCCGCTGATTCCTGAGGGGCAGGGCGACCGCGAAACGCAGCCGACGCTTGGCTTTCAGCGAGTACTGCAGCGGGCCGTGTTCCACGTGCAGTCCTCCGGGAAAAGCGAAGTGACCGGCGCCAACGTCCTGGTGGCCATCTTTTCCGAGCAGGAAAGTCAGGCCGTTTACTTCCTCAAGCAGCAGAACGTTGCTCGGGTGGATGCCGTCAACTATATCGCGCATGGCATCTCTAAAGTGTCGGGTCACGGCCCATCGCCATCACCTTCCCAGCAGGAAGGTGAAGAAGCCGAGGAAGGCAGCGCCGAAGGAGCGGCTCATCCGCTTACTGGTTATGCCACCAACCTTAACGAGCAGGCCCGGCTGGGCAAGATCGATCCCTTGATCGGCCGCGACCACGAACTCGAGCGCGTGGTGCAAATTCTGGCACGTCGCCGCAAGAATAATCCGCTGCTTGTGGGCGAAGCTGGTGTGGGTAAAACGGCGGTTGCCGAAGGCCTGGCGAAGCGTATCGTCGAAGAAGATGTCCCTGAAGTGATTGCCGATGCCGTGGTGTATTCACTGGATATGGGGGCGTTGCTGGCAGGTACCAAATACCGTGGCGACTTCGAGAAGCGTCTGAAGAGCCTGCTGGCTGAGTTACGCAAACAGCCCAATGCCGTTCTGTTCATCGACGAGATCCACACCGTGATCGGTGCAGGTGCAGCGTCGGGCGGGGTGATGGATGCATCCAACCTGCTCAAGCCGCTGCTTTCCTCGGGCGAATTGCGCTGCATTGGTTCGACCACTTTCCAGGAATACCGCGGTATCTTCGAGAAGGACCGTGCCCTGGCGCGCCGCTTCCAGAAAGTCGATGTCATGGCGCCGTCGGTGGAAGACACCATCAAGATTCTGCAGGGACTGCGTTCGCGGTTTGAAGAGCACCATGCCCTCAAGTACACCGATGGGGCGCTTGAAAGCGCAGCCCGCTTGGCGGACCGTTACATCAACGACCGCTACCTTCCGGACAAGGCCATCGACGTGATTGATGAAGCCGGGGCGCACCAGCGTCTACTGCCGGAAGAGGTGCGTGTCGACACCATTGATGTGGAACAGGTTGAGGCAGTAGTAGCGTCGATTGCCCGGATTCCGCCAAAGAGCGTGTCCAGCTCGGATCGCAAGCTGCTTGAAAAGCTCGACCGCGACCTGAAAATGCTGGTATTTGGACAGGACGAGGCCATCGATACGCTTTCCGCCGCCATCAAGCTGTCTCGCGCCGGGCTGAAGTCGCCTGACAAGCCGGTAGGCAGCTTCCTGTTCGCCGGCCCGACCGGGGTGGGTAAAACCGAGGTGGCCAAGCAGCTTTCGCATATCATGGGCATCGAGCTTGTGCGCTTCGATATGTCGGAGTACATGGAGCGGCATACCGTGTCCCGCTTGATCGGGGCTCCTCCGGGTTATGTAGGCTACGACCAGGGCGGCCTGTTAACCGAGGCGGTGACCAAACAGCCGCACTGTGTACTGCTGCTGGATGAAATCGAGAAGGCGCATCCGGAAGTCTTCAACCTGCTGCTGCAGGTCATGGACCACGGTCGTCTGACCGATAACAACGGCCGCGAAGCCGACTTCCGCCACGTTATCCTGATTATGACCTCCAACGCCGGGGCAGAGCAGGCAGCACGGCGCTCGATCGGGTTCCAAAGCCAGGATCACTCGACCGATGCGATGGAAGTCATTCGTCGTACTTTCTCGCCGGAGTTCCGCAACCGTCTGGACGGCATTATCCAGTTCCATTCGCTGCCAACGTCCGTCGTGCGCAACGTGGTCGACAAGTTCCTGATCGAACTGCAAGCGCAGCTGGATGAGAAGCGTGTTCAACTGGAAGTCGACGATATGGCCCGCGATTGGCTGGCGGAACTAGGGTATGACCCGGACATGGGTGCGCGCCCGATGGCACGGCTGATTCAGGAGAAGCTCAAAAAGCCGCTGGCAGAGATGATCCTGTTTGGCGAGCTTGCCGACCAGGGCGGTATCGTGCACGTCAGCCTGGAAGAAGGCGAGCTGCGCTTATCCACCGAGTCGGAAATGGCCGATGCGCCTTAACGGGCGCGCAGGTTGAAGCAAACAACGCAGCGCCCTGTCATTGACGGGGCGTTGTTGTTTGGGTCGAGCTGTTTGGGGCGAGCGGGCAATCAGAACGCTGGAGTGGGCAGGGTTCCGTAACACCTGCTGGGCGCCTTAGCGCGAACGGTACACGATGCGACCTTTGGACAGGTCGTAAGGGGTCAGCTCGACCTTGACTTTATCGCCTGTCAGGATGCGAATGTAGTTTTTACGCATTTTGCCGGAGATGTGCGCTGTGACGACGTGACCGTTTTCCAGCTCAACACGGAACATGGTGTTGGGAAGAGTGTCGACAATAACGCCATCCATTTCAATATGATCTTCGCGTGCCATATAGGCAATTCCTCACTTAATTTAAAGTACTGGTTTAACGTACTGGGTATGCTCAAAATGACTGGGCATCGGGGGCCAATGCTTGGCGCCATCTCGAATAGCGCTATATTGTGCCGCAAGCCTGCCGTCAAGGCAAAAAAGCGTGGCGAATTACCGAATTAATTCTCGCCACTGGCGACCATCAAGCACCTCAAGCGGCGTGAAATTCTGCTTGTAACGCATTTTGCGGCACGCTTCTATCCAGTAACCGAGGTAAAGGTGGGGTAGCCCCTTGTCGTGGGTCAATTCGATAAGCCGCAAAATGGCCAGGGTGCCTAGCGAGCGCTTGTCGAGGCTTTCATCGACGCTAAAGAAGGTATAGATGGCCGACAGCCCATGCTCAAGCTCATCGAAGGCGGCCACGCCAATCAGCCTGTCCCCCAGGTAAAGCTCCATCAATTGTGCGTAAGGTTCGTCCAGGGTCAAAAACGTTCGGTACTGTTCGTGACTGGGGGGATACATATCCCCATCGGCGTGGCGATGATTGATATAGTCAGCATAGAGCGCGTAGTGGCGCGCATCAAAGTACGCTGGGGTAATCCGCGTGGTGATGTCCTCATTGCGCCGGCTGATTCGCCGCTGGGTACGATTCGGCGCAAAACGCTCCACCGGCACACGCACGGAGCGGCAGGCGTTACAACCTTCGCAGTGCGGGCGGTATAAATGGCGCCCGCTGCGCCGAAACCCGAGCAGGGAAAGCGAGTCATAAACGCCAGGAATGGGCGATTCCTGAGGATCCAGGAACAGCGTGGTGGCTTCCTGGTCGGGCAGGTAGCTACAGGCATGCGGCACTGTCAGAAAGAAGCGCAGGTCGCGTACGAGCCGACGGGGAGCGTTGCTGCTCACAATTTGCCTCCTGATGGGGTCAACGTTATTGCCGTTAGCCTGTCAACATGGCTGGAAAACTAGCGGCCAATGGCATCCAGCCACGGAGAGGGCGGCACGACGGGCGCCTTCTCCGGTGAGGCTGAAAAGCTAAAATCAGTCGCTGGCAACCACTTCTCAAGATAGCTGATGAATGCCGCCCGGGCGACTGTTGTCGCGCCCAGGCTTGCCAGGTGGGGCGTATGCATCTGACAGTCGATGAGCTTGCCGCCATGTTCGCGCATGGCACTGGCAAGGTGAGCCAGGGCCACCTTGGAGGCGTCCGGAACCCGGGAAAACATGGACTCGCCGAAAAACATCGGGCCCATGGCAATGCCGTAAAGGCCCCCTACCAGGCGTTGATGCTGGTGCACTTCAATGCTGTGGGCGATGCCATGCGCCTGAAGCTGACAGTAGGCATGAACCATGTCATCGGTGATCCAGGTGCCCGGTTCGTCGTCCCTGGGGGCGGCGCAGGCGTCGATCACCTGCTCGAAATGTTGGTCAACGGTAATCTCAAAGCCCGCATTGCGCAGCTTTTTTGTTAAGCTGCGGCGCTGCTTAAAATGTTCCGGTAGGAGTATCATGCGGGGATCGGGACTCCACCACAGGATGGGGTCGTTGTCGCTGAACCAGGGGAAGATGCCGCGCCGATACGCCTCCACCAGCCAGCCGGGGGTTAATTCGCCGCCTGCCGCGAGCAGGCCGTTAGGCGAGTCCAGCGCCGAGCTGACGGCAGGGAAGTGAGGCATGGGCGAAGATAACCAAGGTAACATTGCGTGCTCCGGTCGGTAACGACGGTCACAAGTCCGCATCGATAAGCCCTGTGACGGCAGCAGGATGCTCGGTATGATACAAACTCGCAAGTGGATTAACGGCGCCAAGGGGTGCAAAAGGGAGAGTCGCTTGAAAGTGAATAAAGCGGTCGACAAGCGAACACAGCGTAACACGCGCCAAAGTGGGTCTTCTGCGCGGGTCAATGCCGCCAAGGACAAAGCGCGTCGGTTTGGGTTACGTCTGCAGGGGGCTGCGCGGGATGGCGTGGTCGTCGCGCTGCTGGCGGTGTGTACATTTTTATTACTGGCACTGTTTAGTTACTCGTCATCGGATCCCGGCTGGTTGTCCGAGGGCCCGGAAACCGCCGTCAGCAACTGGATGGGGCCGGTAGGCGCATGGCTTGCCGATGTGCTCTATTCGTTGCTGGGTGCCAGCGCGCTTTGGTGGCCTGGCATGGTGGGCTATCTGGCCTGGTGGCTGGTGCGTTCCCGCCAGGTGCGCTTCGAGCTTGACCCGGTGGCCGTGGCGGTGCGTGCCGGTGGCATGATGCTGCTGATGTTCGGCACCACCATGCTCGGCGCGCTGCATTTTTATAACCCCGAAAGCCCGCTGCCCTACGCCTCGGGCGGTATTCTCGGTGAAGGCCTGGTCGGCGCGCTGCGTCCGCTGGTCAGCAGTGGCGGCGTGGGGCTGATTGCCGCCGCGCTTATCCTGAGTGGCTTTCCGCTGTTCAGCGGGATGTCATGGTTACAGGTTGCCGACGAAGTGGGGCGGCGTCTCTGCCGCCTGGGAAGCTGGTGGTCAGCGCGCCGTCAGGCGCGTCGAGAGGCCCGGCGTGTGCGCGCCAAGCAGCGCGCAGCAGCGCGGCCCGCGTCTGAGCCCGCGCAGCACTCGCCATTGCCAGAGCAGGATGCTGAGAGCAGTGTCGGGAAGAAGCGCCGTGAGCCCGCCGTATCCGCGCCTTCACCGGAAGACGATGCGACAGCACAGGATAACGCGACGGATACGTCGATTCCCTGGACGGCCGCTGCGCGAGCGCCGTCGGCCACGGCCTTCAAGGCAGAACCTCAGCCGCGCTCAGCCCCTGAGGAGAGCACAGCGGAAAGCGCTACACGCACACCTGAGACCCCTGACACCTCGAAGGCGGCCTCGCTGAATGAGACGCCGACCGCTGAGTCTTCGGCTGATCGCCACACGAGCCATCGGGACGCGCCGTTGACGCCCTTGTCCCGCGAGCAAGAGGCCAGTGATGAAGCGACCAGCGAAGAAGGGCCCAGTGTGCCGTTTCCGTTGCACGCCTCACGCCGGGAAGCAGAGGTTGAGCCGTCATCGACCTCGCCGCTGTCCGCTGCCGATGATGAACCCGCGTCGCCATCGGCGGATGCTCCAGCATCCGAACAGCCTCGGCCGCTGACAGCCGACCGTTCCAAAGAGCGCGTGCCTGAAGTCGTGCCCGAGCCGGTTTGGGACGATGAGGATGAAGAGCTCGCGTCACAGCCCATGGCATCGACACCAGCGCCTGCGCGCCATGAGCCGACCTTCAGCCCGGATGACGCAGCCGAGGCGGAAGTGTCCGATAACGGGCCGACGCTGTGGACTGTTGAACATCTGCAGAACCAGCGTCCCAGCTTTGAGCATATCCCTGACCCTGAAGGCGATGTGCCGAGCTTGCGCCTTTTGACCCCGGCGGAGCCTCATCAGCCCAACTACACCGACCAGCAACTGGCGGATATGGCCGAGCTGCTGGAAGTACGCCTGCGTGAGTATGGCGTGAAGGCCGAGGTGGTCGATACCTGGCCGGGGCCGGTGATTACACGCTTTGAAATCAAGCCTGCCGCCGGTGTGAAGGTCTCCAAGATCAGCAATCTGGCCAAGGATTTGGCGCGCTCGCTGATGGTCAAGAGCGTGCGCGTGGTGGAAGTGATTCCCGGACGCCCGACGGTGGGTATCGAGATTCCCAACCCTCACCGGGCGATGATCCGGCTGCGCGAGGTGATCGACTCCGAACGCTATCAACAGGAAAAATCACCGCTGACCATGGCCCTGGGCCAGGATATCGGCGGTGGCCCCGTGGTGGCCAACCTCGGCAAGATGCCGCATTTGCTGGTGGCCGGTACCACCGGGTCGGGCAAGTCGGTGGGCGTCAACGCGATGCTGATTTCGATGCTGCTCAAGGCCACGCCGGACGAGCTGAAATTGATCATGGTCGACCCCAAGATGCTGGAGCTGTCGGTCTACGATGGCATTCCGCACTTGCTGGCGCCGGTGGTCACCGACATGAAAGAAGCGGCCAACAGTCTGCGCTGGTGCGTCGCCGAAATGGAGCGCCGCTATAAGCTGATGGCGGCCATGGGCGTGCGTAATATCGCGGGCTTCAATGCGCGCCTGGACGAGGCCGAGCGCGCCGGTGCCCAGGTAGCGGATCCGCTTTGGGAACCGCAACCCTGGGAAATGCACCAGACGCCGCCGATACTCGAAAAACTGCCCTACATCGTGGTAGTGATTGACGAATTTGCCGACATGTTCATGATCGTGGGCAAAAAGGTGGAAGAGCTCATCGCCCGCCTGGCGCAGAAGGCCCGCGCGGCGGGTATCCATCTGATCCTCGCCACTCAGCGCCCGTCGGTTGATGTGGTCACGGGCTTGATCAAGGCCAATATTCCTTCACGGATGGCCTTCCAGGTCTCGTCGCGGATTGATTCGCGTACCATCCTGGATCAGGGCGGCGCGGAGAGTCTGCTGGGGCATGGCGACATGCTCTACCTGCCCGCCGGGTCAGGCCCACCCAATCGCATCCACGGGGCCTTTGTCGACGACGACGAAGTGCACCGCATAGTGGAAGACTGGAAGCGTCGCGGCGAGCCGGAGTATATCGAAGAGATCCTGTCGGGGGGCGTATCGGCAGATGCCTTGACCGGGCTGGAAGCCGAGGGCGGCGATAGTGACGATGCCGAGCAGGATGCGCTTTACGATGAAGCCGTTCAGTTCGTGACGCAAACGCGCAAAGCGTCGATTTCCGCCGTGCAGCGGCGCTTTAAAATTGGCTATAACCGTGCGGCCCGCCTGGTGGAAGCCATGGAAGGCGCGGGCGTGGTGTCGTCAATGGGTACCAACGGTGCCCGTGAAGTGCTGGCACCGCCGCCGGTCGGCCAGTAGGCCGCTCGGTCAAACGTGCAACAAGCGTGAAAGTCCGGCTATTGATGAAACTTGGTCATCAAACAAGCGTCTCAATGGCTGACCGGGTGGTTCGACTGATCCACTGTTATGTTTATCTGGCAAGGTTGCCTAGGGAGATCGCATGCGCGATACGCAAACTCGACGTCCTTCATCGTTGGCGCTGGCTGCCAGCGCGCTGGGGTTAACGCTAACGGCACCGTTGGCCATGGCCAATGAGGCAGCAGAGCGATTGACCGAACGCCTCGACCCGCTGGAAAGCTATCAGGCATCGTTCGAGCAGCAGATTCTTGATGGTAGCGGCGAGCGGCTACAGGACGCGCGGGGCGAAATGTGGCTGTCTCGCCCCGGCCTGTTGCGCTGGGAGGTCGAAGCCCCTTATACGCAAACCGTGGTATCCGACGGTGACGATGTTTATCTCTACGACCCGGACCTTGAACAAGTGACCGTTCAGGCGCTGGATGAGCGCGTGACCCACACGCCTGCGCTGTTGCTATCAGGCCAGGTCAGCGAGCTGACGGAGAGCTACGAGGTCGAATACGAGCAGGACAGTGGCGATGACGTCTTTACCCTGGTGCCTACCTCGGTCGACACCTTGTTCGAGCAGCTACAGATGGTCTTCGACGGTGATATGCTCACCGAGCTGTGGATGACCGACAGCACCGGCCAGCGTACGGCAATTACCTTCAGCAACGCCGAGCGCAATGGCGATATCGACGACTCGCGCTTCGAGTTCGACATCCCCGATGGCACGGATGTGATCCGCGAAGACCAGCGCTAGCCTCCCCCTTACCGCCTGAACAGAGGCCGATCAGGCATCCGATGCCTGGTCGGCCTCTTTGTCTTGGGCATCGCGCCAGGCCATGATGTCGGCAAAGCGCTTTTCCTGGCCGAACCCGCTGGGTTGGTAAAACGCCTGTTTGGGCAACTCATCCGGCCAGCAGTCATGGGCACTGCCGGCCGGGTAGCCGTCAGGTTCGTTGTGCGCATAGCGGTAGCCTTTGCCATGGCCGAGCTGCTCCATCAGCTTGGTGGGCGCGTTACGCAGGTAGGTCGGCACTTCCAACTGGGGCTGTTGGCGGACGAACTGCTGGGCTTTGTTCCAGGCCTGGTCAATGCGATTGCTTTTGGGTGCCACTGCCAGGTGTATGGCCGCGTGGGCGATCGCCCGCTGGCCTTCGTAGTCGCCCAGGCGTAAATAGGCATCCCAGGCGGCGATGACCAGTGGCAGCGCGCGAGGGTCGGCGTTGCCCACGTCCTCGGAGGCAATGGCGCTGAGCCGTCGCACCACATCAAGCGGGTCGCCGCCGCCTTGAATGAAGCGCGCCATATACAGCAGGGCAGCGTCGGGCCGCGATGAGCGCACCGATTTGTGGATCGCCGAGAGCAGGTCGTAATAGGCGTCCCCCTGCTTGTCGAAGGCACTGGCCTGATGACCAATCACATCGTTGAGTACGCTCTCGGGCAGCCTTTCGCGGCCTGCCTCCTGCAGGGTGAAGTCGCAGGCGGTTTCCAGCAGGCCTAATGCGCGGCGGGCATCCCCGGCGCTGGCATGGGCCAGGGCGGTCAAGACTGTAGGTTCCACCTCGATGGCGCGTTTACCCAGCCCACGTTCGGGGTCATCCAGTGCCTGGCGCATCACGCTGATCAATTCGTCTTCGGTGAGCGATTTGAGCACGTAGACGCGCGCCCGGGAGAGCAGGGCCGAGTTGACTTCAAAGGACGGGTTTTCGGTCGTCGCACCAATCAGAGTCAAAAGCCCAGACTCCACGTGGGGAAGCAGGGCATCCTGCTGGCTCTTGTTCAATCGGTGAATTTCATCTAAAAATAAAATGGTCGGTGAGTTGATCTGTTGAGCACGATCGACCACCAGACGAATATCCTTCACCCCTGCCATGACGGCGCTGAGCTGCTCCAGATGGGCGTTTGACGCATGCGCGAGCAGTTCTGCCAGCGTGGTTTTCCCGACACCCGGTGGCCCCCACAGGATCATCGAGCGGACAACCCCCGACTCCGCCATGCGGCGAAGCGGTTTATCCGGGCCAACGAGGGCTTGTTGGCCAATAAAGTCTTTAAGCTGGCGCGGCCGCATCCGATAGGCTAAGGGGGCATCGTCGGCTGGGTTTGAGCGGCTGAAAAGATCCATGGAAGCTCCGTTGATCGCTGACCCATCTGTTGGGTTTGTCATCTTAAGGTGTATGGTAAAGCATGTCTGCTCAGACTACCTTTGGCGTAAGACGATAAAGGAGACGGCCCAATGTTAAACCAACTGCGTTCGGATCATGCCAACATGGCAAGGATGCTGCACGTCCTGCAGCTCAAGCAAAAGACGCTGGCTCAGGGCGAACGTCCCAACTTTCAACTCATGCGCGAGGTGGTGGATTACATCTTGTCCTATATGGACGGCTTTGCCGTGCCGCTGGAGCGGATCTGCGTCGAACGCCTGGGTAAGGTAGCCCCAGAGTACTCTTCGCTCACCGAAAAAATGGCCGAGGATTATCGGCAACTGACCCCGCGTCTGCAGCAGCTATCCAATGATATCGATATGATTCTGATGGATAACGTGCTGCCGATGGATAGGTTTGCCGACGATTTGAAAGCCTACCTGGACGCTCACCGGGCCTACTTGCGTCACGAGCGTGAGGAGCTGTTTCCGTTAATCGACAAGCACTTTAGCGAAGATGATATGGAAGCGTTGCGCCAGTCGTTGCCGGCTGAGGCTCAACAATCGCTTGAGCGTCTGCAGTTGGCGTACCCGGAGCTTTATGCCGAGCTGCGCGGCGCCGATGTGCCTAACGTGTAAGTTTGTCTATTGACCGGGCTGAAGATGGCTTATCAGCTACCGCGTGCGTGTTAAACTAGGCGCCTTGATGAAACGCAGACTGGGTCAATAGGCAGGGGCGATAGTGGGCATAAGCATCGGCTGTAGCGTGAAAGGATGAGCCAGGGGCCTGTTCTTATATTTGATTCCGGCGTGGGCGGGCTTTCGGTAGCGGCAGCGCTACGGCAGCACTACCCCCACGCCGGTTTTTGCTATGCCTGCGACAACGCATGGCTGCCTTATGGCCTGCGTGACGACGCCACGCTTGCCGACCGCATTGTGGCGGTTTGTCTGGCCGCCGTGGCGGCCTGCCAGCCCAGCGTACTGGTCGTCGCCTGCAATACCGCCAGCACCCTGGCCCTTGAAAGGCTGCGCTGGCATTTGACGATTCCCGTCGTGGGTACGGTACCGGCGATAAAACCGGCCGCGGCGCTCAGCCAGACCCGCCATATCGCGCTGCTGGCCACCAGGGCCACCGTCGGTCGTCCCTACACCCAGGCATTGATCGACCGCTTTGCCAGCGACTGCGTGGTGACCAGGGTCGCAGCAGATGCTCTGGTGAGCGAAGCCGAAGCTTGGCTGGCAGGTCATCCCCCCGATGAAGCGCGCCTCCAGGCAGCGATGGCGCCGCTCTGGCAGGCCGCTCAGCCAGAGCTCACCGAGCCCGTCCCGCCTACCTGTGGGCCGCATGCCCCCGCCTTGGATACGATTGTGCTGGGCTGCACGCATTTCCCTCTGTTGAAACCCTGGTTGGTCGAGCTTGCCCCTGTGCCACTCAACTGGGTGGATTCCGGCGATGCCATCGCCCGGCGCGTCGGCCAGGTGGCGGGAGCGCTGTTAACGAGTGCGGCGGACGGACGTTGCTTTACCACGGCACCGGCCCCGCACTTAACGGAGGGTCTGTCACGCTATGGTTTTCACCCCGCGCAGCCCTTAACCCTTGCGCCTTGATATTTACGAATATTGTTTACGAATATAAAAAGGAGCCGTTTTGGCTATTCCTGTCGTTGACCCCGAACGCTATGCCGAACAACTCGCCGACAAGCAGGCCTATGTCGAACGCCTTTTTGCGTCCTTCGAGCCGCCGACCCTGGAGGTTTTTGCCTCGCCGCCCAGCCACTATCGCCAGCGCTGTGAGTTTCGTATCTGGCATGAGGGCGACGATCTTTTCTATGCCATGTTCGAGGTCACTCCGGGGAATCCCAAGAGCAAGCGCGTTATCCGGCTCGATCAGTTTCCGGTGGCCAGCGAGGCGATCAACCGGCTGATGCCACGCTTACGCAACGCCTTTCTGGCCAGCGATGAGCTGCGCCGTCGACTGTTCCAGGTCGAGTTTTTAACCACGCTCTCCGGCGAGGCGTTGGTGACGCTGATCTATCACCGTCCGCTGGGCGATGACTGGGAAGCGGAGGCACGCGCGCTAGAGGCAGAACTGGGTATCATGATCATTGGTCGTTCGCGCAAGCAGCGCCTGGTGCTTACCCGGGATCACGTCTGGGAGCGCCTGGACGTGAAGGGCCGTACGCTGCATTACCAGCAGGTCGAGAACAGCTTTACCCAGCCCAATGCGCATATCTGCCAGGCGATGCTGGGCTGGGCCAGTGACGTGACATCGGGGCGTCAGCATGAAGATTTAGTCGAGCTATATTGCGGTAACGGTAACTTCACCATTGCCCTGGCGAATAACTTCCGCCGCGTGTTGGCGACGGAAATCTCGCGCACTTCGGTTGCCAGTGCCAACGTCAACCTGGCCGCCAATGGCGTGACCAATGCCCAGGTGGCGCGGATGTCAGCTGAGGATTTCGCCCTGGCACTGAAAGGGGACAAAAGCGGCCGCCGTGTAGCGGAAATGGCGCTTGAGACCTATGACTTTTCGACGGTGTTGGTGGACCCGCCACGGGCCGGGCTTGATGAGCAAAGTTGCCAGCAGATCAGCGAATACGCCCAAATCGTCTATATTTCATGCAACCCGGCAACACTTGCCGAGAACCTGGCGCAACTGACGCAAACCCACAAGATTGAGCGCTTTGCGCTGTTTGACCAGTTTCCATTTACCGATCATTGTGAATGTGGGGTATGGCTTACACGGCGCGCATCACCATGATGATGCCCGGCAGGGTGATGCATAAGTGGTATGCGCTATGAGTAACCAGGCAGGTGGCTAGGGCGATCCCAGCGGGTAGCGTAAGCTAACCTGAGTGATGGCCTAAAGGCCTATTGTCCTTCGTTTTTTTGGCCAGGTGATGGCCCCGGCAGTAGAGGTGATGGATGCATTACGTTGCGATTGAAGAAAGTCGGCAAGATTTATTGAAGCAGCTACAGGAACGTCTGCACGATCGCTTGGAGCCGACCCGCGCCGAGGCCATTGATGCCTTCGCGCGGCACTTCTACGCGACGGTGCCCGTTGAAGACCTGGTTGACCGCCGCCTGGATGACCTTTATGGGGCGACACTGTCGATTTGGCAGTTCCTGCAGCACCACGACCCTCAAAACCCCAAAGTGCGTGTGTTCAACCCCGATTTCGAAGAGCATGGCTGGCAGTCGACCCATACCTTCGTGGCGGTGCTTCACGAGGACATGCCGTTTCTGGTCGATTCGGTGCGGATCGAACTCAACCGTCGCGGCTTAACGGTGCATGCCATTCAAAATGCGGTGTTGGCGGTGAGCCGCGATGCCCAGCACCAGTTGCAAGCCCTTGGTTCGCCCCGTGATGCCAACGCACCCGAGGCGCGTGAATCCCTGGTGGTGATCGAAGTCGATCGCCACACCAATCCTGAGCTGTTGAGCACCATTGAGCACAATCTTCACGAGGTCCTGCGCGATGTGCGTACCGCCGTGGGTGATTTTGATGCCATGTGCGAGCAAATTCGCAGTTCGATTCAGGAGATCGAGAAAAACTGCCCGCCGCAAATCGACCCTGACGACCACGAAGAGGCGATTGCCTTTCTGGAATGGCTGCTCAAGGATAACTTCACCTTCCTTGGCTATGACGAATACCTGCTTGAAGACGGTGAGTTGACCCGCGACCCGGACAGCGTGCTGGGTGTGTTCCGTCTGGATCAGCCGCGCTACTGCGAGCGCATCCGTACCGAAGAGGGTATTGGTGACGACGATAACTATGTGCTGGTGCCGCAGTTGCTGTCGTTTGCCAAGAGCGCTCATCACTCCCGGGTCCATCGTCCCACCTATCCCGATTACATTACCGTCGACCGCTACGACGACGACGGCAACGTCATTGGCGAGCGGCGCTTCTTCGGCCTGTTCACGGCCACGGTGTATAACGAGTCGCCCCGCAATATTCCCCTGCTGCGCCGCAAGCTCAAGGCGGTCATGGATATCGCCGGGTTCAACCCTCAAGGACATAACGGCAAGCAGTTGCTCCAGGTGCTGGAAGTGTATCCCCGCGATGACCTCTTCCAGATGAAAACCGAGGCGCTGGCCAGCACGGCCTTGGGCATTCTGGATATTCGCGAACGCCGTCAGGTGCGGCTGTTCATTCGTGCCGATGTCAGCGGCAAGTTCTATTCGTGCCTGGTTTTCGTCCCGCGGGACGTGTTTTCCACTGACTTGCGTCAACGCATTCAACACCTGCTCTGCGAGGAGTTGGACGCCCGCTTCGGGGACTTCAATACCTACCTGTCTGAGTCGGTACTGGCGCGTATCCAGCTGATCTTGCGCTTCAACGGCGATGAACCCAGCCAATACGATCTGAAACGCCTGGAAAACAAAGTTGCGCGCCTGGCGCGCAGCTGGCGCGATGATTTGCAGGCAGCGATGATCGAAGGGTTCGGCGAAGAGCAGGCCAACAACCTCATGGAGCAATTCCAGGAGGCGTTTTCTGCCAGCTACCGCGAAGACTTTACCGCCCGTACGGCGGTCTTCGATATCCAGCACCTGCTGACCCTGGATAGCGAAAACGACCTGGCGCTGTCACTCTACCGGCCGCTGGAAGAGCAGAGCGGTGGCGTGAATCTCAAGCTGTTTCATCGGGCGTCGCAGATCCCGCTGTCGGATGTGCTGCCGATGATGGAAAACCTTGGCCTGCGGGTCATTGGTGAGCGCCCCTACGACATCAACAGCCCTCAGCAGCGCTACTGGATCCATGATTTTGAGCTGGAGCACAGCGGCGCCGAAATGAGTCTGTCGGAAATGCGCGAAACGTTCAGCGAAGCGTTCAAGCGCATCTGGGTGGGCGAAGCCGATAATGACGCTTTCAACCGCTTGATCATCGGTGCAGGCCTGGACTGGCGGGAAGTGGCCATGCTCCGGGGCTATGCCCGTTATCTGAAGCAGATTCGCTTTGGCATGTCCCAGGATTATATCGCCACCACCCTGGCAAACTATCCCGTGATTACCCAGACGCTGGTCGAGCTTTTCCAGCAGCGCTTCGACCCAGGTCTGGATGAGCACGACACCAGCGACTGCATAGCGCGTATCAATGAGCACCTTGAGGCGGTGGCCAGTCTTAATGACGATCAACTGCTGCGCCGCTTCATGGAGCTTATCCAGGCGACGTTGCGCACCAACTACTACCAGCAAACCGAGAATGGTCGCGCCAAGGACTACATTGCCTACAAGCTTGAGCCTTCCAAGGTCACCGGGATGCCCAAGCCGCGCCCGATGTTTGAGATCTTCGTTTGCTCGCCCCGGGTCGAGGGGGTGCACCTGCGCGGCGGCAAGGTAGCCCGGGGTGGGTTGCGCTGGTCCGACCGTCACGAAGATTTCCGCACGGAAGTGCTGGGGCTTGTGAAAGCACAGCAGGTCAAAAACGCCGTGATCGTGCCGGTGGGCGCGAAAGGCGGCTTCGTCTGCAAGCGCATGCCGGAGAGTGCCGACCGCGAGGCCCAGCAGAAAGAAGGCATTGCCTGCTATCAGCTGTTTATCCGGGCGTTGCTGGATGTCACCGATAACCTTGTGATGGGCGATGTCGTGCCGCCACAACAGGTGGTACGCCACGACGAAGATGACGCCTATCTGGTGGTTGCCGCCGACAAGGGCACCGCGACCTTCTCGGATATTGCCAACGAAATCTCGCTGGAATACGGTCACTGGCTCGGGGATGCCTTCGCGTCCGGCGGGGCCAACGGCTATGACCACAAGAAGATGGGGATCACCGCCCGCGGGGCCTGGGAGTCGGTCAAGCGTCACTTTAAGAACCTGGATATCGATACCCAGCGTGATGAGTTCAGTGTGATCGGCATCGGTGACATGGCAGGCGACGTGTTTGGCAACGGCATGCTGTTGTCCGAGACGATCAAATTGGTGGGGGCCTTCAACCACCTGCATATCTTTGTCGATCCCACACCGGACCCGGCCGCTACCTTTGCCGAACGCCAGCGCTTGTTCAAACTGCCGCGTTCCAGCTGGGAGGATTACGATCAGACATTGATCTCCCAGGGCGGCGGTATTTTCAGCCGCAGCGCGAAATCGATTGTCATTACCCCTGAAATGCAGGCGGTGTTTGGCATTGAGGAGACGCGGCTGTCTCCCAACGAATTGATCCGCGCCATGCTGGTCGCCAAGGTCGACTTGATCTGGAATGGCGGCATCGGTACCTACGTCAAAGGCTCGGAAGAAACCGACGCAGAGGTGGGTGATAAAGCCAACGATTCACTGCGCATCAACGGCAACGACCTCAACTGTCGTGTGGTCGGCGAGGGCGGTAACCTGGGCCTGACGCAACTGGGCCGCATGGAAGCCGCCGCCAAAGGTGTGCGGGTTTACACCGACTTTATCGACAATGCCGGGGGCGTTAACTGCTCCGACCACGAAGTGAATATCAAGATACTGGTCGATGAAGTGGTCAAACGCGGTGACATGACCGACAAGCAGCGCAACCAGTTGCTGGCCGAGATGACCGATGAGGTGTCTGACCTGGTTATTCTGGATAACTACCGTCAGACCCAGGCGCTGGACCTCTCGGCGATTCTTTCCCAGCAGGGAATGGGGCCTTACCGGCGCTTTATCAGCGAACTGGAGTCGGCGGGGCAGATTGATCGGGAACTTGAATTCCTGCCCACCGACGAGGTACTGAAAGAGCGTTCAAGTCAGCAGCAGGGAATGCGCCTGCCAGAGCTCTCGGTGTTGATTTCTTACGCCAAGAGCACGCTGAAAGGCGATCTGATTGCCTCTGAGGTGCCCGATGACCCCTATATCCATCAACACCTCGAGCGGCTGTTCCCGACGGTGCTGACCGAGCGCTACCGGACGGAAATGTATGATCACCGTCTGAAGCGTGAAATCGTCGCCACCCAGGTGGCCAACGACCTTGTCGATCACATGGGCATTGTGTTCGTACGTCGGCTGATGGACTCGACCGGCGCTGGTCGGGCGGACATCGCGCGGGCTTATGTGGTCGCCCGGGATAGCTTCAACCTGCATTCCCTATGGGCCCAGCTGGAAGCGCTGGATAATCAGGTGCCCAACCACGTCCAGTACGCGATGATGCTGGACGTGATGCGCATGGTCCGCCGCGCGACGCGCTGGTTCCTGCGTCAGCACATGGGGCTTTCGACCCAGGACACCATCGAGTACTTCCGGCCGCGCCTGGCGCAGCTTCAGGAAGGCATTGGCGAGCTGTTGAGCGGTGAGGAGCAGGCGGCATGGCAGCAACGCTATGCAGAGCTGCAGTCGGCGGGCGTGCCGGATACGCTGGCCTCGACCGTCGCAGCGGCTCCCAGCCTGTATGCGGGACTGGGCATTATCCAGGCGGCCCGGGCCACCAACGAGAAACCCCAGCGAGTCGCCGAGGTGTTCTACGAGATTGGCAGCCGTCTGGAGCTTCCCTGGATGATTCAGCAGGTCACCCAGCTAGAGGTGCGTGACGCCTGGCAGGCCCAGGCGCGGGAAACCTTCCGCGACGATATCGACCGCCAGCAGCTGGCGCTGACCACCAGCGTACTCAAGCTGGAAGCGGGCAGTCGCGATACCCAGGAGCGGGTTGCCCAGTGGCTGGATCAACATGCGGACCTGCATCGCCGCTGGTGCCGCCTGATCGACGAGGTGCGCGGCGGCAGCGAAGGCGGTTTTGCGCTGTTTGCGGTGGCTATCCGTGAACTGGTTGACCTGGCGGAAAGTGATAGCGAAAGCTAGTCCTGACGCTTTCACGGATGTATCAAGCGCGCCCACTCGGGCGCGCTTTTTAGGTTATACTGGCGCCCGATTTTTGCCTTCCTGCTTCAAGAGACTCGCCATGTACACCCTTGCCCGCTCGCTGTTATTCCGTATCGACCCTGAAGCTTCCCACGGCATGGCGCTTCGGGCTCTGGACGCGCTGCATCGGGTTGGCGGTGTTAAGCGCATGGTGGGCAAACCCGTTGATGACCCGGTCGAGCTGATGGGGCTTTGCTTTCCCAACCGGGTGGGGCTGGCGGCAGGCTTGGACAAGGATGCCGATCATCTCGACGCCCTGGGTGAGCTTGGCTTCGGGTTTATTGAGGTGGGCACCGTCACGCCAGTGGCCCAGCCGGGTAATCAGAAGCCACGCCTGTTTCGTCTTGCCGGACACGAGGCCATCATTAACCGTTTCGGGTTTAATAACCAGGGTGTGGCGCATCTGGTCGCGCAGGTAAAGCAACGTCACTATAGCGGTGTCGTGGGCATTAATATCGGCAAAAACCTGACCACGTCGGTTGACGATGCGTTGGGCGATTACCTGGCCTGCCTGGAAGCGGTTCATGGGGTCGCCGATTATGTGACCGTGAATATTTCGTCACCCAATACCCCTGGGCTGCGCACGCTGCAGTTCGGCGCTCAGTTAGATGACCTACTGGGTCCCATCCGGTCTCGCAGCCTGGCACTGGATGAGCAAACCGGCCGCCGTGTCCCCTTGCTGGTGAAAATCGCCCCGGATATGACTGATGAAGAAGTGGCGTTAGTGGCGAGCAGCATTGAGCGCAACGCCCTTGACGGGGTGATCGCCACCAATACCACCATCTCACGGGAAGCGGTGGCGGGTGACCCTCAGGCCGACGAAGCGGGGGGACTCTCGGGCAAGCCGGTGTTTGAAGCGTCGAACCGTATCATTCGTCTGCTGCGGGCCCGCTTGCCGGATTTGCCGATTATCGGCGTGGGTGGTATCGACAGCGGCGACGCCGCCAGGGCTAAGTGCGATGCTGGCGCGAATCTGGTGCAACTGTATTCCGGACTGATTTATCGTGGGCCAACGCTTGTCAGCGAGTGTGCCGAGGCGTTAAGGAAGCGCTAAAAAGCCCGCTTGATGGAGCGGGCTTATGGGATGTTCAGTAAAACGATGTTTGGTGATTAGGATCGAAAAGGTTAGGTCATTACCGTGGGGTTCTTATGGATGCCGGAGACACCGGTCATGCCATCCCACTGGTCGCCGCGACCTTCACGCCAACCGCTCATCCAGTATTCGCGTAAATTAACCTCTTGACTGGGGCAATCATCACGGGAGCGACCCGTAACGCCCGCTTTGTAGCCATGTACATAAGCCCGCTGGAAGCGATCACGTTTTTGTCGTTTCATTGGCTAACCTCTTTTTATGAAAGCCTTTGAGATGAAATGACGGGTTGCGAGATAGTCGACACCGCTCTATGACCCGCTCCGTCATTCCGAGAGCTAACTTCAAGAGTGAACTGCCATTCCGGCACCGTGGTCTAGCACTCACGTGCTGAACCCACCGGGCGGCTCGCTCGTAGACGCCACAGGTCGTTGAGACGTTCTTCAAGACCCTGGCAGGCAACGCATGCGTTTTCAGTAGCTACTCTCTTATTGTTAGACCATGATGGGGTCACTTGTCGACCATCAAATTGTCATAAGACGTAAACTCATTTGCAATATATAGGAATATCGCGCGGTTACGCGCAGCCATTACCATGACCGAGTCGAGCCAAATTGCCCCCCTAGAGCTGCTGGCAACGTGCCCCAAGGGTATCGAAAGCCTGCTTGCCGACGAACTGACCGCCTTGGGCGCTTCCCCAGGTAAAACCACCGTGGCAGGCGTGTATTTCGCTGCCGATCTGGCCACGGCCTATCGGGTTTGCCTGTGGTCGCGGCTTGCCAACCGTATCATCCTGATCCTGGCCCGCGAGCCGATGATCGAAACCGCTGACCAGTTACGCACTGTGGTGGCGGGCATCGACTGGACGCGGCACTTGGCCCCGGGGCGGACGATGGCGGTGGACTTCCACGGCCGCAGCGACCACATTCGCCACACCCGCTTTGGCGCGCAGACGGTCAAGGATGGTGTGGTTGACGCCTTGCAGTTGGCAGGGCAGGCGCGCCCCACCGTGGATACCAAGACGCCGCACCTGCGCTTATACGCCCACCTGCACCGGGCCAATGCGACCCTGGGTATCGACCTGTCCGGGGAAAGCCTGCACCGGCGTGGTTATCGCCGCGATGTGGGCCACGCGCCCTTGAAAGAAAACCTGGCCGCCGCCCTGCTGGTGCGCGCGGGCTGGCCTGAGCGCGCTAAAGCGGGTGAGCCGCTGATTGACCCCCTGTGCGGCGCGGGGACGCTGTTGATTGAGGCTGGCCTGATGGCGGCCGACCAGGCACCCAACCTGCACCGCGAACGTTTCGGATTTCACGGCTGGGCGGGTCATGATGAGGCCGAGTGGCGAGAGCTCAAGCGAGAAGCTGACGCACGGGCGTCGATTGGTCGCAAGCGTTGTAAAACGTCACTGACCGGCTTTGATGAAAGCCCGGCAGCGCTGTCGGCCGCCAAGGCCAACGCCATGCGCGCGGGTATTCCCGCGCTGATTCATCTGCACGGCCAACGCCTTTCACAGCTGACGCGGCCTGCCGAGCTGACCGCCGAGCAGGGGCTAATGATTACCAACCCGCCCTATGGCGAACGTTTGGGCGAGCTGCCCGAGCTGGTTCAGCTGTATGCTCAATTGGGTGAAAAAGCCAAGGCGCTGTTTCCGGGTTGGACCCTTGCTGTATTTACCGGCAATCCGGACCTGGGGCATCGGCTTGGATTGCGCGCCCACAAGCAGTACGCGCTGAAAAACGGCGCCCTGGACGCCAAGCTGTTATTGATGACCATTGAGCACCGGGCCAGTCGGGGGGAAGAGGACGACAGCGTACCCTCGACGACCGTGCAGGCCGCACCCAAAGGATCCGAGAACGCGCAGATGTTCGCCAACCGGCTGGCAAAGAACCAGAAGCGCCTGAAAAAGTGGCTCAAGCAAAGCGGCGAAAGCTGCTACCGGCTATACGATGCGGATATGCCCGAGTACGCCCTGGCGGTCGATCGCTACGGCGACCATGTGCACGTCCAGGAGTATGCCGCACCGCGTTCGGTGGACCCCTCCCAGGCACAAAAGCGCCTCTTCGATGCGCTGGAGGTCATGCCCGACGCACTGGGTGTCGACCCCAGCAGGATCCATGTTAAACGCCGTGAGCGGCAAACCGGCAACGCCCAGTATCAAAAACGCGATGCCAGCGGCGAACGCTTCGAGGTGCGCGAGGGCGATGCCCGGCTATGGGTCAATCTGCGTGATTATCTGGACACCGGGTTGTTTCTTGACCACCGGCCCGTGCGGCGCATGCTGGGCGAGATGGCCAGCGGCAAGCGCTTCCTGAACCTGTTCTGCTATACCGCCACCGCCACGGTACAGGCCGCCCTGGGCGGTGCCAGCGACAGCGTGAGCGTGGATATGTCCAATACCTACCTGGAGTGGGCGCGGGATAACTTCACGCTCAACAAGCTCGACCCCAGGCTGCATCGGGTGGTGCGCGACGACTGCTTCCGCTGGCTGGAAACCGCCAACGCCGAGTTCGATCTGATTTTCATGGACCCGCCGACGTTCTCCAATTCCAAGAAAATGCGCGATACGCTGGATGTTCAGCGCGATCATCCGCGCTTGGTGGAATTGGCCATGGCGCGGCTGGCACCGGGCGGCACGCTGGTATTTTCCAATAACCAGCGGCGCTTCAAGCTGGATGAGTCGCTTGGCGAGCGCTTCGTGGTCGAGGATATGACTGCGCGCAGCTTTGACCCGGATTTTCAGCGGCGCAGCAATGCACACCAGGTGTTTCTGTTACACCACCGCGGGTAATATTATTTAGGTCTGCAACATGATTCGGCTAACGCTCTACACCACCCAAGGCTGCCATCTTTGCGCTGAACTGGAGGCGCGGGTGGCGGCGTTAACCCGGCAGCCTATTGCGTGGCAACGGGTTGAGGTGGCCGACGATGAAACGCTGCTGGCCCGCTACGGCGAGCGCATTCCCGTGTTGGCGGACGACGCAGGAAACGAACTGGAAGGTGGATACGCGCTCGAGTCCCTGTGCGACTGGCTGCGAGCGCGGGGCTGGCTGGATGAAGCGGCTCTCAGCGATTTAATGTCACCCGCCGAGGTCACTGCGCCGAAAGGGGGATATCAGCGCAACGGGCGGCGTTTTCTGGGGTAAGAGGCGTCAAGTTGATCGGTTTTAGACCGTATCCAGCAGCGAAAGCTGGCGCATGGCTTCCTGGCCTTCGGGCGTGTTGTCAGCCACTTCGAGCACCTTGCGAAAGCCGCGTGAAGCCTGAATGGTGGTTTCATCTTCCAGCCACATATGGGCCTGGGCCAGGGTGTCGGCCAGTTGGTGTTTCAGGCCGCCAAACTGAGTGCCGATCTGTCCCCAGGCGCGGCTGAAGATCCAGTCACCCAGCATGTCCTGGTGAATATGCACCAGCACGTAGTCATGGTCGGTTTCCCAGCGTACGATCAAAACAGTCTCCTTGGCATTCTCTGTAACGCCTCCTTAAACCTGCCTGCAGCAAAAGCGTTGCGGGCGTATTGTAAAGCCCGGATAAGCAAACGCCTATGAAAGTTGTTATCGACGCCCATATTCCAGCCGCCGACGCCTGCTTTGGAGCCTTCGGCACGCTTGAGCGCGTACCCGGTCGCGAGATTGGCGCCGCTGAGGTGGCCGATGCAGATGCGTTGATTGTCCGCTCGGTGACCCAGGTGAATCAGGCGTTACTTGCCAATAGCCGCGTGGGCTTTGTCGGTACCTGTACCATTGGCACCGACCACGTCGACCAGACCTGCCTTGAGGAGCAGGGTATCGGCTTTGCCAGCGCCCCGGGCTGCAATGCCGAGGCGGTCGTCGATTACGTGCTAAGCAGCTTGCTGACGCTCGCCGAGCGCGAGGGGTGGGCACTGAGTGAGCGCAGCGTTGGCGTGGTAGGGGTGGGCAATGTGGGCAGTCGACTGTTTTTACGGTTGAAAGCATTGGGCATATCGGTGCTGGCCTGTGATCCACCTAGGGCCGAGCAGGAAGGCACTCATGGCTTTACTGACCTCGATGAACTCATCGCCCGTTGCGATGTGCTGTGTCTGCATACGCCGTTGGTGGCGTCCGGTGCTCATGCCACCCAGCATCTGCTCAACGCACAGCGAATCAACGAGCTGACGCCGGGCAGCGTGCTGTTGAACGCCGGGCGGGGTGACTGCTTGGACGGCCTGGCACTGCGCAGTCGGCTGGCGGGCCAGGGTGATATCACCGCCGTGCTCGACGTATGGGAACAGGAACCTGCCATCGACGCTAATCTGCACGATCTGGCGACTCTGGCGACGCCCCACATTGCGGGCCATAGCCTGGACGGCAAGCTGCGTGGCAGTTGGATGATCCACCAGGCGTTGGCGGCCCATCTGGGTCAGCCGAGCTCGTTGGGGTTTGACGAACTCTGCCCGCCGCCTGCGCTTAAGCGCCTTACGCTCGAGCAGGCGCTGCCGGTGGAGGATGCGCTCAGACTCTGCGCCCGGGCAGTGTATGACGTGCGCCGTGACCACGACACTCTTCATCGCCAGGTGCGCCAGTCGGGGATGGCAAAAGGCTTTGACCATTGCCGCGCCAACTACCCGCTGCGCCGTGAGTTTGCCACCCTCGAAGTGCAGTTGAAGGGCGCTGCCAGCGTGCTGATTGAGCCACTCAGCGCGGCGGGGTTTCAGGTAAGCGTTGAATAAAAAGCATCATCAGAAATGCTATCTGCAACGTAAAGAGGCCCGCTCAAAGCGGGCCTCTTAGGTGTCTACCTTGGCTGTTTACTGACGATAAGCGGCCTCTTTCAGCGCGCGAATACGGTCATCCAGCGGCGGGTGGCTGGCAAACAGTTTCTCGACCAGCGAGCGCGTCTGGCCTTTGGTAATGGCCATGGCGCGCAGGGTATCTGGCATCTGGTCGGGCATTTCGGTTTCGCCTTTCAGGCGGGCCAGGGCATTGACCATGGCGTTGGTCCCCGCGAGGCGTGCCCCTGCTTCGTCGGCGCGGTATTCGCGAAAGCGGGAGAACCACGCCACGATGGCCGAGGCAGCGATACCGAAGACGATTTCAGCGACCATCACGACAGCGAAATAGCCCATAAAGCCCAGGCCGCCCTCACCATCGCTGCGGCTTTTCAGGAAGCCGTCGATCAGGTGGGCCACGACACGAGCAAAGAACATCACAAAGGTATTCACGACCCCCTGAATCAGGGCCAGGGTGACCATGTCGCCGTTGGCCACGTGGCCGATCTCGTGGGCCAGCACGGCACGGACTTCATCCGGACGCATGCGGTTTAAAAGTCCTGCGGAAACCGCTACCAGGGCATCGTCTTTGTTCCAGCCCGTCGCAAAGGCATTAGATTGTTGTGCCGGGAAGATACCCACTTCGGGCGTCTTGATGCCGGCCTCGCGGGCCAGTTCGGCGACGGTGTCGACCAGCCACCTTTCGGTGTCGTTCGACGGGTTTTCAATGATCACCGTGCCGGTACTGCGTTTGGCCATCCACTTTGAGATGAACAGCGAGATCATTGACCCCGCCATGCCGAAGATAAAACAGAAAATCAGCAAGCCAGTGAAGTTGATGCCTTGGGCGTTGAGGTAGCTTTCCACCCCAAGCAGTCTTAATGTCAGGCTGGCGACCAACAACACCGCTATATTGGTGCCTAAAAACAGCAAAATGCGCATCATGTGGCGGATTCTCCTTAGGATATAACCGTCTTGAGTGTGGCGGCGTTGAACAGAGCGATTGCCGACGAGCCGTGCTGATTTGATTAGATACGTTCAGTGTGCCCGGGTTTCAAGTGCTCGCCCCAAATATCGTGTCTTTTACTGCCGATAGCGGGCGAGAAAGTTCGCAAAGCGGTCCAGCGCATCGCCCAACTGGTCAGCCCATGGCAGTGTGACAATGCGGACGTGGTCGGGCTCTGGCCAGTTGAACGCTGTGCCCTGCACCAGCAGGATTTTCTCTTGTAACAGCAGATCAAGCACCATCTGCTGGTCGTCCTTGATGTTGAACACCTTGGGATCGAGGCGCGGGAACGCATACAGCGCGCCCTTGGGCGTAACGCAGGATACCCCTGGGATGGCATTGAGTTTTTCCACGGTGATATCGCGCTGGGCCAGCAAGCGTCCGCCAGGCAGGATGAGATCATTGATCGACTGGTAGCCGCCTAGAGCCGTTTGAATGGCGTGCTGGGCGGGCACGTTGGCACACAGGCGCATTGAGGCCAGCATGGTCAGTCCCTGAATGAAGTCCTGGGCGTGGAGCTTGGCCAGGGTGCCTGAAATGGTCATCCAGCCCGAGCGAAACCCGGCGCAGCGGTAGCTTTTCGAGAGCCCGTTCATGGTGATGACCAGTTGATCGTCATCCGCCAACGCGCCGGTGGCGGTGTGTTCCACACCGTCGTAGAGAATCTTGTCGTAGATCTCATCGGAGAACACCACCAGGTTGTGCTGTTTGGCGATGTCCAGTACCTCGCGTACCACGGCGGGCGGGTAGACCGCGCCGGTGGGGTTGTTGGGGTTGATCAGCACAATCGCGCGGGTGCGGCTGGTGATCTTGGCACGAATATCGGCCATGTCCGGTGCCCAGTCCGCCTGCTCATCGCACATGTAATGCACTCCGTGGCCACCGGAAAGGTGCGCCGCGGCGGTCCACAGCGGGTAATCAGGGGCGGGGATCAGCAGTTCGTCGCCGTCGTTGAGGAGTGCCTGCATGGCCATGACGATCAACTCGGAAACGCCATTACCAATATAGATATCCTCGATGCCGACGCCGGGAATCTGTTTGCGTTGGCATTCCTGCATGATCGCCTTGCGCGCCGAGTAGAGCCCCTTGGAGTCGCAGTAACCCTGGGCGGTGGGCAGGTTGCGCATCACGTCCTGAAGAATTTCTTCGGGAGCCTCAAAGCCAAAGGGCGCAGGATTGCCAATATTGAGCTTGAGGATTCGCTGGCCTTCTTCTTCCAGGCGTTTGGCGTGGTCGAGCACCGGGCCGCGAATGTCGTAACAGACGTTACTCAGCTTGTGCGATTTTTTAAGCGTGGGAGATTCGTGAGGTTGGGGGGTGTCCATGAGCCGTTATTTCCAAAAAGTGTCCAGTGGCCGCGCGGCATTGCCGGTCGATGCGTCATTATGCGTCGGAATGGGAGGTGCTGTCTTCGTCCTCGTGCACCGGTGGCGGTGGAATATCGTCGGGGGTTTCCAATGTCAGCCTTCCCAGCTTGCCGTCACGCAGTTCGTGCAGCAAGACTTCAGCGCCACGATGCAGGTCAACCGCGCCGCCGGGGCGTAACCCGCCGCGCTTGCCCGCTATTTCCTTGAGGATGGCCTGGCCGTCAAAGCCTGCGATTGCCAAGAAATCAGGCTTTTGCGGACCGTCAGCGTCGACCTCATGGGTGCTGGATGGCGCATAGGGAGGTAGTGCCTTGAGCTTGTAGCGGGCGATCAGCGCATCCGGGTAGCGTCTGGCCAGTTCCGCGCTGGTGATGATCGCCACGTCGGTGTATTCAATCGCGGTATCGCGAATGGCACCGCTTGCCGCCAGTCGATAGGCGCTGGCCTGGTCTTCAATCTTGGGCCATAGCACCCCGGGGGTGTCGACGAGCGCCACGCGGCCGTCGATGCGGACCTTCTGCTGCCGTTTGGTCACCGCTGGCTCGTTGCCGGTTTTGGCGATCTTGCGCCTTGCCAGGCCGTTGATCAGGGTCGACTTACCCACGTTGGGAATGCCCATCACCATAACGCGGACATCGCGGTCAGCGCGCACTGCCCCGGCCAGTTCGTGGCAGAGCTTGGGAATTTTTTTCAGCTCACGGGTATGGGTGGTGGTGACTGCCAGCGCGCGCGTGTCGTCCTGGGCGTCAAAAAACGCGACCCATTCGGCGGTGCGTTCCGGGTCGGCCAGGTCCGCACGGGAGAGAATCTTGAGCACCGGCTTGTGGCGAGTCAGCTCGGCAAGCATAGGGTTGGCGCTGGAGTAGGGTAGCCGCGCATCGAGCACTTCGATGACCACGTCGATTTCCGGCAACGCCTCCTGGATCTGGCGGCGGGCCTTGTTCATATGTCCGGGGAACCAGCCGAGCATGGGTTTCTCCTGCAAATTGCTAATGCGGTGCATCTTAACAGAAGGTGTTGAGCAAAAGGGTTGTCGTCAACGTTAGCTGGCCTTATATGCTATTATGATATAAATATATAATTTTATTGAAATCAATAGGCAACTGACCGTTATAGACGAACAGAGCCATAGACGAACAGGAGGGTACGTGGAATTGACATCAAGCCTGCAGGGGCTGATAGGTGGCGTTTTAATTGGCATATCAGCGGTTTGGTTGATGGCAAGCCTGGGGCGAATCGCCGGTATCAGCGGTATTGTCGGTCACTTGATCGCCCAGCGGCCTAAGGGTGATAGCGCCTGGCGGGCGGCGTTTCTAGTCGGCCTGATCAGCGGGCCATTGCTATTGATGGGGCTTGGCCCCGGATGGGGCAACGTCGTCAATTATCCTGGCGAGGTCATCGGCCAGCCGCTGGGCGGCGTACCGCTAATGCTGGTGGCAGGCTTGCTGGTCGGTCTGGGCACCGGTCTGGGTAGCGGCTGTACCAGCGGTCATGGGGTGTGCGGGCTGGCGCGTCTCTCCAAGCGGTCTTTGGCGGCGACAGTCATGTTTTTGGGCACTGCCCTGGTGACCGTCTATGTCGTGCGTCACGTCCTGGGAGGTGGGGCATGAACAAGCAACATCTGACGATGGCGGCGAGCTATGTCGCCGGTCTGCTGTTCAGTCTGGGACTGACGGTCTCGGGCATGACCGATCCGGCCAGGGTCGTAGGGTTCCTGGACGTTGCCGGCAAATGGGATCCGACGCTCATGTTCGTACTCGGCGGGGCGGTCATTACTACCTTTGTTGGCTACCGCTTCGTGCTTAAGCAGCCCACCCCTCTGCTGGCCAAGCGCTTTCAGCTGCCCGGCAAGCAGGGGCTGGATGCCAGGCTGTTGACTGGGGCGGCGTTGTTCGGCGTTGGGTGGGGACTTTCAGGCTACTGTCCGGGCCCCGCCATCGCGTCGCTGGGCGGTGCTTCGGTACCGTTAGTGGCGATGCTGGCGACCATGGTGCTGGGCTGGGTGATCGCCAGGCGCATCGCCTGACGACGCTATCGCTTAATCAGGCGCCGGGCCGCCCATCATTTCCTCCAGGCGCTCTTCATCCGGCATGCCTTCGACGCGGTCCAGACGGGTGACGCCGTCATCGGTTTGGCGTTTGAAGGCGCTGGTGGGGGTGGCGTAGAGGCCCAGGCCGTCGAACAGCTGATTGTTGCTGTATACCTGTTCTTCGATTTCTCGGGGTTGGGCGCTGGCGCTGATGCGGTCGCCCTGCTTATGGCGGGCAAGAGCAGCGGCGGGGTCGTCGGCAGCGAGTAGCGTGGCCGCTTTGGCGGGGCTGTCGGCGTCCAGAATGCCGACGACGATATGGCGCAGTTGCACCTCGCCTGCTTCGACCCAGGGCCGTGCGGCCTCCCAAAAAGCCTGACAGTAGGGGCAGTTGGGGTCGGTAAAGGTGTACACCACCCGTGGCGCGTCTCGCTGGCCGTCCTGAATCCAATAGCTGTCTTCGAGGAGTTGCCAGGTTTGTGCTTCGAGCGGTGCCCGCACGTGCTTATCCAGCGCTGCTTCCTCGAGCTGGTTGTCGCCATCCTGGTCGGTCAGCGAGCCGGTGATGGCGTGCTCGCCGTCAGGGGTCAGGTAGATGGTCACTTCCTGGCCCTGACGGCTGGCACCAAAACCGCGCATGCCGCCAGGGGCGTCAAATTCGCCGTGAATCTGCAAACCTTGGTCCGCCAGTGCCTGGATGGGGGCGGGGAGTGAGTCGGCCTGGGCGATTGGCATCATGAGCATACCGAGCATGGTGCCGCCCAGTCCGGCAAGATGGCGTGATACCGTTTGAGGCAGGGAGAGCCTGTCGCGCATAATCTTCCTCGGTGGTTGCAGAATCGAGGGGATAGCGTAACGCGCAGTGCCTGAATCGGCATCTTTTTCCGGCTATTCCATGCTATTGATGGATTATCAGGGGCTATGCACCAGCCAGCGCACGGCGTAGGGGGGCAGCGGGTCGCTGGGTTGTCCAGAGGATGGGGTATTCAGGTCCTGCCATGACACCGATGATAATGCGTGCTGGACGTCATCACCGAGCTGATCGAACGACAGTGGCACCTCGGTGACATTATAAAGCGCCAACAGGCGGCGACCGTCGGCGAGCGGGCCACGTTCGATGGCCAGCAGCGATGGGTCCGAGGCAAGCACGCGCTGGGCGGCGTTGGGGTGAAAACAGGGCTCTTGGCGTCGGCAGTCCAACAATCGGCTCAGCGCATTGAAAACGTCGTGGGTGGGCGTGGCAGTGCTGTCGAGGAGTAAATCGAGTTCACGACGCTGCCAGCGGCGGCGATTGATCGAGCGTAAGCGACCGCTGCGCTCAACGCCTTCCACGTCGTTGAGGGTACCGGTCAGGGTATGGATATACAGGGCCGGAATGCCCTGCAGGCTGAGCATGATCGCCTGGCTGCACAGGAAGCGCGCAATTTGCCACGGGTCGGGGCCTTTGCGCGTGCCTTGCATGGCTTCAAACCAGGTGATGTTGATTTCGTAGGGCGTGTCGCTGCCGTCTGGGTTACTGCGCATGCTGACAAAGCCGCCGAATCGGTGCATCAGTTCGAGCAGCGCATCGCGTTCGTGATCGGGTAGCAGGCCTTCCAGGGGGCGTACGCCGATACCGTCGTGACTGGCGGTGAAGTTTAGATAGGTACACTGGTCGGGCAGCGGCGGCAGGCTGGCCAGCCAGGCTTGCAGGGTATGCGTTTCGCCCCGCGTCAGGGTGTGTAGCAGCAGCGGTGGCAAGGTGAATTGGTAGATCATGTGGGCTTCGTCGGGCGGGCCTTCCGCCAGGCGGTCAAGCCCGAAGTAGCTGATGTTTTCGTGGTGCGGTACGTTGGTTTCGGTGATCAGCAGGGTGCCGGGGGCAACGTGGTCAACAATGGCACGCAGCAGCCGAACCACGGTGTGGGTTTCCGGCAGGTGGATACAGTTGGTTCCCAGTCGTTTCCACAGAAAGGCAACGGCATCCAGGCGCACGATACGGGTGCCCTGCTCGAGGTAAAACAGCAGGATGCCGACAAATTCCAGCAGCACATCGGGGTTTTCGAAGTTGAGGTCAAGCTGATCCTCGGAGAACGTCGCCCACAGATAGCGTGTCCCCCGGCGGGTGGATATTGGCACCAGCAGCGGGCTGCTGCGCGGGCGAACCACCGCTGACACATCGGTGTCGGGATCGACTTCGATAAAATAATCGCGCCCCGGCAGGCTGCCGCTCAGGTAATCGACAAACCATAGCGACTCCCGGGACACATGGTTGAGCACCAGGTCCGCCATCAGGTCGTAGTGGCGGGCAAGGGTTTGAATATGTTGCCAGTCACCCAGATCGGGGTTCACTTCCCGATAGTGGATCACTGAAAAGCCGTCGTCGCTGCTCCACGGGAAAAAGGGCAGTACGTGGACGCCGCTGATACGTTCACCGAGACGCGCCTGCAAAAAGTCGTCAAGCACAGCCAGGGGAGGCGTCTCGTCATCGACGATAGAATCACCATAGGTGATCAACCACTGGTCTTTCTCGCTCCACGATGGTGCAGGCTGTCCCTGCTGCTCGGTGAAGGCCTGTGGGCCTGCTGCGGCGCGAAAATGCGCCAGGCGTTGGTTGAGGCGGCGCTGAACCTCCGCGGCGCGGGGCCCATACAGGTGCTCCAGATAAGCGTGAACGGTATCGTCGAAGGCGGTCATGAGGGTGTCCCAGTCAACAGGCTTCTACAAACGGTGCAGCTTGTGTGCCAAAACGTTACAATGATCGGTTAATAGCGCATTAACAGGTCGTATTTTGCTTTCTCGTGCAGCGCCTTTGCACGGGCCGACAACAGGTTGAACGCCATGCATTGCCCTTTTTGTGGTGCTAACGATACTCGCGTGACCGATTCGCGGTTGGTAGCCGACGGTGACCAGGTGCGTCGCCGTCGTCAGTGTGCAAGCTGCCAGGAGCGTTTTACCACTTACGAAACCGCCGAGCTGATCATGCCCCGCGTCATCAAGTCTGACGGTTCACGCGAAAGTTTCAACGAAACCAAGCTGCGTGCTGGCATGCTCCGGGCACTCGAAAAGCGGCCGGTCAGCGCAGAAGATATTGAAGCGTCCGTCGAGCGGATACGCCAGACATTACGCGCACGGGGAGACCGGGAAATTGATGCCCGCGACATTGGTGAGGCGGTCATGCAGGCGTTGAAAACCCTCGATCAG
Source organism: Halomonas sp. Mc5H-6 (assembly GCF_024124705.1). Taxonomy (NCBI): domain Bacteria; kingdom Pseudomonadati; phylum Pseudomonadota; class Gammaproteobacteria; order Oceanospirillales; family Halomonadaceae; genus Halomonas; species Halomonas sp. Mc5H-6. The sequence continues at coordinate 41,452 of NZ_JAMXSI010000006.1, read as the reverse complement.
GTGGCTTACATTCGCTTTGCTTCGGTGTATCGCAAATTTCAGGATCTGGATGAATTCCGGGCTGAGATTGATCGCCTGTCCCAGGAGCCTGCCGACGGCAGGCCCTCATCGTGAGTGCCACCTTGTCTAGCGTCGATAATCAGTTCAGTGCCGATGACCATCGTTATATGGCCCGCGCGCTGGTGCTGGCCGCGCACGGTCTGTATACCACCGACCCCAACCCCCGTGTCGGCTGCGTGCTGGTTCGCGACGGTGAGGTGGTGGGCGAGGGCTATCACCGCCATGCGGGTGAGGCGCATGCGGAAATCAACGCCTTGACTGCCGCGGGCGGCAGTGCCCGTGGGGCGACCGCCTATGTCACCTTGGAGCCGTGTTCGCATACGGGGCGCACCGGGCCATGTGCGTTGGCGCTGCAAGAAGCCCAGGTAGCGCGAGTGGTGGTCGCCATGGTCGACCCCAATCCCCAGGTCAGCGGCCGGGGGATTCGCCTGTTGGAAGAAGCGGGGATCGAGGTGTCAGTTGGGTTGCTGGAGGCGGACGCCCGCGCGCTCAACCCAGGCTTTATCGCCCGCATGGCAAACCAACGTCCTTTTGTGCGCATGAAGATGGCGATGAGCCTCGATGGTCGCACCGCAATGGGGTCGGGGGAATCCCAATGGATTACCGGCCCCGAAGCGCGCGCCCAGGTCCAACGGTTGCGCGCTCGTTCCAGTGCGATCCTGAGTGGCGTGGAGTCCGTCATCATGGATGATTCACGACTGACGGTTCGTGCCGAGCAGCTTGGTTTGGATAATGCCGCTGATATCGCCAGCCACCAGCCGCTGCGGGTGATTGTCGACAGCCGGTTGCGGCTGCCGCTGGCCGCCGCCTGTTTACGAGCCCCCGGACGCACCCTGGTCGTTACCACTTCCCGGGAGGCTGAAAAGCACGAGCGACTGATTGACGCAGGGGCAGAGGTACAGGTGTTATCCGCTGATGCCCAGGGCCGGGTGGATCTGTCTGTTCTGCTTGAGTGGCTGGCGGCCAATGAAGATGTCAATGAACTGCTGGTCGAGACCGGCGCCACGCTCGCCGGTGCCATGCTCAGCGCGGGATTGATCGATGAAATGCAGCTGTTTGTTGCGCCGACGCTGCTGGGTGGCGATGCCAGACCCTTGTTTACCCTGTCAGGGCTCACCCAGATGGCCGACCAGCAGCGCCTCACTATTCACGATATGCGGGCCGTTGGACAGGATTGGCGGATTATCGCTTCGCCGTTGGTGACTGGCACGAGCGACGATACCAAGGTACCCTGACGCGCGAAATCGCACCCATTGCGACAATTTTTATTGGAGATTCCATGGCGCACGCTTCCTCTGGGGGATTAGCCCCCATTGCTGAACTTGTCGACGATATTCGCCAGGGCAAAATGGTGATCCTCATGGACGACGAGGATCGCGAAAATGAAGGCGATATCATCATGGCCGCCGAAAAAGTCCAGGCGGAGCATATCAACTTCATGGCGCGTTTTGCCCGTGGCCTGATCTGTTTGCCGATGACACGGGCGCGCTGCGAGCAGCTGAATCTACCGCTGATGGTCCGTGACAACGGTTCGGGGTTTGGCACCAAGTTCACCCTGTCGATCGAAGCGACCGAAGGCGTGACCACCGGGATTTCCGCCGCCGACCGGGCGCGGACCGTCCAGGCCGCTGTCGCCCCGCATGCCAAGCCCACGGATATCGTCCAGCCGGGGCATATCTTTCCGCTGATGGCCGAACCCGGCGGTGTGTTGCGTCGTGCCGGCCATACCGAGGCCGCCTGCGACCTGGCGGCCCTGGCGGGCTGTGATCCGAGTGGTGTAATTTGCGAGGTCATGAATGACGATGGCAGCATGGCGCGCCGTCCCGAGCTTGAAGCATTTGCTGAAGAGCACGGCATCAAGATGGGCACCATTGCCGATTTGATCCACTACCGAATCGTCAATGAGCAGACAGTCGACCCTATCGAAGCCTCGCCGATCATGACCACCCAGGGCGAGATGATGCTGCATGTGTTTCGCGACCGTATTCAGGGCGCGCATCACTTGGCCCTGGTCAACGGCCAGCCAACACCCGCACAGCCTACGACGGTGCGGGTCCACCTGGCCGACACGTTGCGCGATGTGCTGGGGCTGACCAAAGGCGAGCAATGTCGCTGGGATGCCCAGCGAGCGCTTGTCGAAATAGCCGAGGCCCCCGCGGGCGTACTGGTGCTGATTGATGACGGGCGCCCGAATCAAGACCTTAAAGACCAGTTGGATATCTTCCTGGAGCGCGTGCGCCAGCCCCGCACCAGCGATTCTGACGGCGCAGGTAATTACTTAACGATCGGCACCGGCTCGCAAATACTGCGCCATCTTGGTGTGGGTAAAATGCGTTTGCTCAGTTCGCCCTGGAAGTTCTCGGCACTTTCCGGCTTTGACCTGGAAGTCGTCGAGCGGCTGGGTCCGAACGATATGTCCGATGAGTCCACCTCTTAGCCGGTATACACTTTAGCAGGTATAAATTGATGCAATCCCTTTCTCAAGTTGAAGGTACCTTTGTCGACGTTGATGGCCGTTATGTCATCGTGGTTGGCCGTTTCAATCACCACGTCGTCGATAGTCTGGTGGAGGGCGCCGTCGACAGCCTGGTTCGCCATGGCGTTGATATGGAGCACATCGACATTGTGCATGTCCCCGGCGCCTGGGAACTGCCGCTGGCCGTCAAGCGTGTCCTCAAGGTGGTGAAACCTGACGCGGTCATCGCTCTGGGGGCGGTGATTCGGGGTGGTACGCCGCACTTTGAGTATGTGGCGGGCGGCTGCAATACCGCTCTCAACCAGCTACAGCTTGATTTCGATACGCCCATCGCCAACGGCGTGCTGACAGTGGAGTCGATCGAGCAGGCCATCGAGCGTGCCGGTACCAAAGCCGGTAACAAAGGGACCGAAGCGGCCATGGCGGCCATGGAAATGGTGTCGCTGTTGCGCGCTATTGCCTCGGGTGATGCTCATGAGTGAACGTCGCGAGCGCAAACCCTCGGCTGCCCAGCAAGGCCGACAGGCGGCGCGTGAGCTGGCGGTGCAGGGGCTGTATCAGTGGCACATGACCGGTAAACCGATCAACACCATTGAAGCCGAGTTCCGCAGCCATCTGCCCGATGCCGACATGGAAGATTATGAGAATTGGGCCAAGGTGATGGAAATTGCCGATAAGGCGCTGTTTCACGAGCTGCTGATCAATACGTCCCGTTTCAAGGCAGAGTTGGACCGTGAGATAGCACCGTTGCTTGACCGTCGTCTGGAAGACCTGGATGCCGTCGAGCTGGCCATCCTTCGCCTGGGGGCCTACGAATTGTCGCGGCGTATGGAAGTGCCTTATCGCGTGGTCATTAATGAAGGCGTTGAGTTGGCCAAGTCGTTTGGTGCCACCGACGGCCATAAATACGTGAACGGTATTCTCGACAAGTTAGCGATTCGCTTGCGGAGTGCTGAAGTCAGTGCGCGTCGTCGCTAACCGGCCCCATGGACCGGGTAACGGCGCGTTCTTGCTGACGCTGCGTTCAAGGGGCCTTTGTGCTTGCCGAATTTGATCTGATTCGACGTTATTTCACGTTGCCGACCCATGACGTCCACCAGCAGGGTGTGGCGCTGGGGATCGGCGATGACGCTGCCTTGCTTAACCCGCAACCAGGCCGCCAGCTTGTGGTGAGCGTGGATACGTCGGTGGTGGACGTTCACTTCCCCGGCGGCGCGCCCGCTGAGGCCATTGGGCACCGTGCGTTGGCCGTGGCCCTGAGTGACCTGGCCGCCATGGGGGCGACGTCACGCTGGTGCGTGATGGCGCTGACACTTGATCAGTCGCAATTTGCTGACGATAACGCTGCCGATGCCTGGCTCTCGGGCTATGCGCGGGGGTTTGCCACACTGGCCGGTCGGCACGCCACAACGCTGGTGGGTGGCGACGTCACGTCGGGCCTGCTTTCCATCGCCGTGACCGTCATGGGGGACGTGCCCAATGCCACGGCGCTGACGCGTAGCGGTGCCCGACCTGGCGATGTGATTGCGGTGACCGGCGCCCTGGGTGGGGGAGCTGGCGGTTTGGCGCTGTGGCAACAGGGTGAACGCAACAGCGCACACCCGCTGCTTGAGCGCTATTTACGGCCCACGCCCCGCTTGGCTGCAGGCGAAGCGCTGCGCGAGTGGGCGACTGCGGCGATCGATATTTCAGACGGACTGTTAGCTGACCTGGGCCATCTGCGCGAGGCGTCTGGCGTAGGGGTAAGGTTATCACTGGAGGCATTGCCCCTGGCTGAAGGCCTGGAACAGGCCCTGGGTCTAGAAGCGGCTCGCCAGGCCGCATTGACCGGCGGCGACGACTATGAACTATTGGTGACGTTGCCCCCGGCTCATGTCGAAAAAGCGCGCCAGCAACTGGCAGTGTCAGGCGTTCCGCTCCACGTGATTGGTGAGTGCAGCGATATCCCAGGCGTGCATGGACTTCCCGTTCAGCGCTATCACGGCTGGCAGCATTTCAAGGGAGAGACGCCATGAATCATGCCCCTGGGAGCGTTTGGCGTCGGCCCACGCATTTTTTTGCCTTCGGGCTTGGCAGCGGTGCCGTACCCTTTGCGCCGGGTACGTTTGGCACGCTGGCGGCGATTCCTTTTTATTGGTTAATGGCCGATTTATCGCTAGGCTGGTACGCAAGTATTGTTTTTGTCGCCTTCGTGGTTGGCGTGTGGCTATGTGATAGAACGTCCCACGATTTGGGGGTGCATGATCACTCCGGGATCGTTTGGGATGAATTTGTCGGCTACTGGATCACCATGGCGGCGGTGCCGTTTTCATGGGAGTCCGCACTGTGGGGCTTTGTGGTGTTCCGCATTTTCGATGTGTTCAAACCTTGGCCCATCCGCTGGGCGGACCGACGGGTGGCCGGCGGATTTGGCATCATGATCGATGATGTGATGGCAGGGATCTACGCCTGGAGCATAATGCATCTGTGGTTTTGGTTGCATTGACCGTTTAATAGCGCTGCGCTTTGGCGCGTTTGGCTCAAGGGAGATGCCATGCGCAAGGAACGTTTGATTGTCCCCGTTCTGGCGATCATAGCCGTGCTGTGGGTAGCGGCACAGCTGCTTTCCAGCGTGTTGTTCGAGCGCAGCCTGCGTCAGGCGCTGGATGACCTGGCCGCCCGGGGCGAGTGGCGGGTGACGCGTACCGAAAGCGATCAGGGGTGGTTAAGTTCGCAAGGTCGGTTGATTCTTTCGCCTTTGCTCGGGCGGCCCTGGCGTCTGGAGCTTAACTATACCGCCCGCCACGGTATTTTAAGCACCGACGTGGAAGGCACGCTTTTACCCCGCCTCGATACCGTCCTCCAGCAAGCGCTGGGCGAAGTCTCTGCGCCTTCCGTGCCACGTTGGCAGGGCACTTACCACACTTTGAGTGGGCACAGCGAGCTGCGTCTGGCGCTTGCTCCCTTCGTTATCCAGCAAAACGGCAGAGAGTTAACGGTGCGCGGTGGCCGGCTGCGCTTAGAGGGGGTTTACGGCGATTGGCGACTGCAGGCGATGATGGATCAACTGACGATTACCGATGGTCCGGCGGAGCTGCGTATTGGGCCTTCAGCGTTGGAGAGCCGTTACACTTACACCGAGGATGCCTATCACTTTACCCAGTCCGATTCCCTGCATATCGATAACGTGGCGCTGACTTACCCCGCCTTTGATGTACATATGGCGCCGATTGATCTCAGCAGCCGGATGATGCTCGACGAGCAGGAGTTGCGCCTGAAAGGCGAACTGCGTATCGGTGAGGTCAGTGTGCCTTCCGAAGCGCCGGACACGCCGTTACTCCAAAACGCCCATACGGTGATGGAGCTTTCGCGGATCAATGCCGATGCGGTGCGCGATACCATTCGCCAGCTGCGCCAGGAGGCCGCCTGGGGAGATGCCCGTTTACCCTTGGCGGAGGGAACCCTGACACGCCTGCAGCCCGATTTGCGTCAGCTGTTAAGCGATTCACCGCGGTTGGATGTCGCGACCATCGCTGCCGACAGCCCGCTGCTGGGAATTCGGCTGGATGCCGATGGCGCCCTGTTCTTTGATAACCGCCAACTCGATGAACTGGACATTACCAAGCTGGATGAGCCTGAAGAGCAGGCGCGCTGGCGGGAACGTATCGACGGGGACTTTACCTGGCACGATGCGCCGACCGTCGCGGCTCTGTGGCTGGGGCTGCCGTTGGGTACCCAGGAGCTGGCCTTCGACGTGGTGCGTGGCCAGTGGCGCGTCAATGGTCGTCCCATGCCTGAGCTATGGCCCTGACCGTCAACGGTTGAAGTTTGTCTGATGTGCCCGCATTTCCTTCACAAAGCCGAGCGGCAATCGCCACCGGCAGGTGTTGATTGGAGGGTGCATGAGCGACCAGGAATTCGACCGAGACGACCAATTTTACGTGCAGGACGACAGCGACCCGATTTCGCAGGGTGAGGAAGACCAATTCCGATCAGATGGTGAGCGTGTCAGCTCAATGGTGCCCGCCAGTGACATGCTACCCGAACGTATCTACCTGTTACCGATCCATAATCGGCCCTTCTTTCCCGCCCAGGTGCAGCCGTTGGTCATCAACCGTGAGCGCTGGGAAGAAACCATGCGCCGGGTGGGCAATACCCCGCACCAGACCGTGGGGGTTGCCTATGTGGGCGAGCAGGGGATCGACGATCTGGATAGCGAAGGCTTTCCGACCATTGGCACGGCGGTCAAAGTCCACAAGATGAAGGGTGAGGATCAGCAGATCCAGTTTATTGCCCGAGGGGTGCAGCGCTTCAAGATCCAGCGGTGGCTTTCCAGCACGCCGCCTTACCTGGTTGAGGTGAGCTACCCGAAAGAGCCGGTGGATGCAGAAAACGAAGAAACCCGCGCCTATGCGATGGCGATTATTAATGGGATCAAGGAATTACTGCCCATTAATCCACTCTACGGTGAAGAGCTCAAACACTACCTGAACCGCTTCAGTCCGCACCAGCCAGGCCCGCTGACTGATTTTGCCGCGGCGATCACGTCGGCCAAGGGACCAGAGCTTCAGGATGTGCTGTCGACGCTGGATGTTGCCGAGCGGATGCAGAAGGTACTGCCGCTGCTGCGCAAGGAAATCGACGTTGCCCAGCTGCAAAGCGAAATCAGCGAGCAGGTCAACGCGCAGATGCAGGAGCGCCAGCGTGAGTTCTTCCTGCGCGAGCAGTTGAAGGTCATTCAGCGCGAGCTGGGCATTTCCAAGGACGACCGCGAAAACGATGTGGATACCTTCCGCGCCCGCCTGGAGTCACTGGTGGTGCCCGAGCGGGTCCAGTCGCGGATTGACGATGAGCTGGACAAGCTCAGCGTACTGGAAACCGGTTCGCCGGAGTACGGCACCACGCGCAATTATCTGGACTGGCTGACGTCGCTGCCATGGGGCGTGACCAGCCCGGACCAATTGGATCTGAATCATGCCCGGCAAGTCCTGGACCGTGATCATGATGGCTTGAAAGACGTCAAGGAGCGGATTGTCGAATTTCTCGCCGAAGGGTCCTTCAAGGGTGATGTTGGCGGCTCAATCCTGCTGCTGGTAGGCCCGCCCGGCGTGGGTAAAACCTCTGTCGGCCGTTCGATTGCCGAGGCACTGGGGCGTCAGTTCTATCGCTTTTCCGTCGGCGGCATGCGCGATGAAGCCGAGATCAAGGGGCACCGGCGTACCTATGTTGGCGCGATGCCCGGCAAGCTGATTCAGGCGTTCAAGGAAGTCGAAGTCGAAAACCCGGTGATCATGCTGGATGAAATCGACAAGCTGGGCCAGTCCTTCCAGGGGGATCCGGCATCGGCACTGCTTGAGGTGCTCGACCCGGAGCAGAACGTCGATTTCCTCGACCACTATCTGGATGTCCGCATGGACCTCTCCAAGGTGTTGTTTGTGTGTACGGCTAACACCCTGGATTCCATACCCAGTGCGCTTTTGGACCGCATGGAGCAAATTCGCCTGTCGGGCTACATCGCCGAGGAAAAGCTGGCTATTGCCAAGCACCATCTATGGCCCAAGCTGCTTAAGCGCGACAACCTGCCCAAGAAGCGTATTCAGCTCAGTGACGCCGCGCTCAAGCAAGTGATTGAGGGCTACGCCCGGGAAGCAGGGGTGCGTCAGTTGGAGAAACAGCTGCACCGCATCGTGCGCAAGGCGGCCGTCAAGCTGCTGGAAGACGACGTTGAGACCGTCAAGGTGTCGGTGAAGAACCTTGAAGAATTCCTGGGCGCGCCCATCTTCCGCAAGGAAAAAGTCCTCAAAGGCGAAGGTGTGGTGACCGGGCTTGCCTGGACAGCGATGGGCGGCGCTACCTTGCCCATTGAGGCGGGCAAGGTTCATTCACTGGATCGCGGCTTCAAGCTTACCGGCAAACTTGGCGATGTCATGCAGGAGTCGGCCAATATAGCCTACAGCTATACGCTTGGCCATCTGCAGGAATACGGGGCCGATAGTGACTTTTTCGACTCCGCCTTTGTGCACTTGCATGTGCCGGAGGGCGCCACGCCCAAGGATGGCCCTTCGGCGGGGGTCAGCATGACGACGGCGCTGCTGTCACTGGCGAGGCATCAGGCCATAGACCGGCCACTGGCCATGACGGGGGAATTGACACTCACCGGCCAGGTGCTGCCCGTGGGCGGGATTCGCGAAAAAGTGATTGCGGCGCGCCGCAGTGACATCTTTGAAGTCATCCTGCCAGAAGCGAACCGGCGTGATTATGAAGAGCTGCCCGATTACCTCAGAGAGGGCATGACGGTGCACTTTGCCAATCGGTATCGTGACGTGGCTAAGGTCGTATTCAAATAGCTAATTAAGCGAATGCCTAATTGACTTGCTTAATTGATGATACGGCTATCGATTATCATCGTTAAATTAGGCGCTCTGGCAATTAACGTTTAGCCCTGTATAACCTTTTAAACGCTACCCCTTTGGGTAGCGTTTTTTTCTTTGTAGATAACTATTTAGTTTTTACGCTCAAGGTCGATATCGATAAAAGCTTCTCAAAAAAATACATTCTCCACAGGGATCACTATGCGCAACAACCAACCCGTCACGCAGCAAGAATACCCATTAACCGAAGAGACCGTACTGATATCGCGCTCGGATTTGAAAGGCAACGTGACCTACGCGAACCCGACGTTTGTTGAAGTGAGCGGTTACTCCCGCGACGAGTTGATTGGCGCGCCGCATAATTTAATTCGACACCCGGATATGCCCGAAGCGGCCTTTGCGGATTTATGGAAAACCCTGAAGTCAGGCACTACCTGGCAGGGGCTGGTCAAGAACCGCCGTAAAAATGGTGATCATTACTGGGTGCATGCCACGCTTGCCCCGCTGCGCGACGGTGACCGGATCGTGGGCTATACCTCGGTACGCCGAAAAGCCAGTCCCAAGGCCGTGGCCAAGGCGGAAAAGGTCTACGCCGAAATGCGTGAGAAGGGCAAATCCAGGCATTACACCCTGGTTCGCGGCGCGATTCGACGAAAAGGGCTGACGGGCATCATCTCGCGTTTCAAGCTTACGAGCCTGCGCGCCAAATTGATCGGCATGGTGTTGGCGTCAGTATTGCTGCTTGGAATGGCGGGCGCTTTGGGTATCTACGGATTGGTGGCGTCCGGTGAGCGTCTGACGACGCTGAGCCGCTCTGGATTGGACAACGTGGCCAGTTTGCAGCATATCGAACAAACCGTGGGCCAGGTGCTGGATCAGTTGGAACCTGCCGTACGCAATCCGCGCAGCGTGGAGGCCGACGAGCTGTCCGAGGCCCTGGCGGTTCAACTGAATAATTTGCAGGCCCGCTGGGAAGCCTATGAGGCGAATGAAGACGCCGACAGCCAGGCGCTAGCATCCTTTGGCACTACGCTGGACAACTGGAGCGGCGGTGTGGAGCAGGCAACAACGGCGCTAGTCGATGGCAACGGTTTCGGCGCTTTTGAAGCGTTGAACGACGTCGTACTTCCTAGCACGAGCACCCTGCGCGATCAGGCCAGCCAGCTGGTAGAAAATGAGCGCAGCGCAGCCGAGGAAATGTTGGCAGAAGCGGAGCAAGGCCGCCAACAGATGCTGGTTGCCCAACTGGTGCTAGTGGGCCTGGGCGCGCTGATCATGATCGGGTTGAGCGTACTGATTCTGAAATCGGTAATGCGCAGTCTGGCCGGTGCACGTTATGTGACCTTCCAAATTGCTGCCGGTAACCTGGCGGCCCGGGAGCGTCGCCAAACCGGTGATGAGCTGGGCGAGCTACTGTACTCCCTCGACACAATGCGTTTCAGCCTGTCGGGTATCGTGGGCGACGTTGAAAACCGTGTCTCGGTGGTTACCCCGGCCATTCAGCAGATCGCCGCCGAAAACGAGGAGCTGGCCTCGCGTACCGAGCAGCAGGCATCGTCGCTGCAGGAGACGGCTTCCAGCATGGAAGAGATGACCTCGACAGTGCAGCAGAATACCGATAACGCCCGTCAGGCGAGCGAGCTGGCGGTTCAGAACGCGAAGAGCACCCAGGAAACCGGCGAGCAGATGCAGCAGCTGGTGGAGCGCATGCAGCGGATCGCCCAAAGCGCTGAAAAAATGACCGAGATGATCAGCGTGATCGACGGCATTGCCTTCCAGACCAATATCCTTGCCCTGAACGCCTCGGTTGAGGCAGCCCGGGCAGGGGAGCACGGCCGCGGATTCGCGGTGGTGGCCAGCGAAGTGCGCAATCTGGCCGGCCGCAGTGCCGAGGCGGCTCAGGAAATTCGCCGTATGATCGACAGCACCACCCAGGAAGTCACCGGCGGTCGCAGTGCTGTCGAGGTGGCGGAGAAGGCCATTGACTCGGTCATGCGCCAGGCCAGCAAAGTAAGCGAACTGATGGAGTCGATCAGCACGGCGTCCAGTGAGCAGAGTAGTGGCATCGGCCAGATCAACTCGGCGATTGCCGAGATGGACGATGTGACTCAACAAAATGCCACCAAGGTGCAGTCGATCGCCGCGTCGGCGGATAACCTGTCTCTGGAAGCTTTCGAATTGGCTAACGTGGTGGATGCGTTCCGCCTGGAAGGGGCTCAGGAAGAGAGCATCAAAATAGCGCGCGCGCACCTGGAAAGGGTGAATCAAGCGACTGCAAAAACCACCAAGTCACTGCCCAACCACTCTGCCACGTCAAAAGGTCGCGAAGTGGAAAGTGAAACTGCTGATCAGTGGGATGAGTTTTAACGCTGGGATTCGCCCAGATAATTGCGCCCGCCACTTGGCGGGCGCAATGGGTAGAGCTCATTCGTCGGGGTGGAACTCAAGTGCTACCGAGTTGATGCAGTAACGCAACCCGGTGCTTTGGGGAGGGCCGTCAGGGAAAACATGACCCAGGTGGGCATCGCAGTGGGAACACACCACTTCGGTGCGCACCATGCCATGTGACGCGTCCTGATGCTCTTCCACGCAGCGGTTGCCAAGCGGGCGGTCAAAGCTTGGCCAGCCGCAGCCCGCATCAAACTTGTGTTCGTTCTCGAACAGAGGGGCATGGCAGCAAACACAGTGGTAGATACCCTGCACTTCTCTGACCTGGTAGTCCCCGGTAAACGGTCGCTCGGTGCCTTTTTCGCGGGTAACACGGTACTGCTCCGGCGTGAGTTGTTCTTGCCATTGATCCGGGGATTTTTCGATTTTTGCCATGGGGGTCTCCTCTCCCGCTTCCTGACTCAGGCTAGCGTATCACTACTTCACTGACAGTACGTTGCCTGCCTGAGTTCAGGATGCGCAATATCCCGCAAAATCGCCAGCCATACCATCAAACGCTGGCTGCCCCTCCGTTACTACGCGGGTCGTGAGCGCTTTCAATCAGCCCGCCTGGGTGATGAACGATACCCCCCGCATGGCCCATGGTGTCGCTGAACGGTTCGTCGAGCACTTCGACGTCGTGCCCAGCCGCCTTGAGCGCTGCCACCAGTTTGGCGTCAAAACGATCCTCGAGTTTTAAATTCATGCTCGATTCGCCCCAGGTGCGGCCCAGGAGCCAGCGGGGTGCGGTAACCGCCTGCTGCAACGGCATGTGATGAAACGCGTAGCGCGAGAATACCGCGGCTTGTGTTTGCGGCTGACCCTCACCGCCCATGGTGCCGTAGACCATGGTGCGGCCGTCGTTAAATCGGGCCAGCGCCGGGTTAAGCGTATGGAAAGGCTTGCGCCCCGGGGCCAATCCGCGCAGCGCTTCAGGGTCAAGCGAGAAGCTGATACCGCGGTTCTGCCACAGCACGCCGCTTTCCGGCAGCACCACGCCACTGCCGAACTCCCAATAGATGCTTTGGATGAAGCTGACCGCGCGACCTTCGCTATCCACCGTGCCCATCCAGATGGTATCGCCTGGTGCCGGTTCGTGGGGCCAGGGGAGCGCTTTGGATGCGTCGATCTGGGCAGTCTCAGCGGCAATGCGTTCGTCGCTGAGTAACCCTTGAAGCGAGCTGGGAACTCGCGCCGGGTCGGTCACGTATTGGTCACGCAGCATGAACGCGCGCTTGGTGGCTTCAACTAGGCCATGCAGGTGATCAAAACCATTGGGCTCGGCGGCTTGAATACGCTCGTAAATGGCAAGGATCATCAGCGATGCCACCCCTTGAGTGGGAGCGGGCAAATTATACAGGGTGGCATCGGCGAGGCTGACTTCCAGAGGCGTCACGCGTTGGGCACGATAGTCCTGAAAGTCTTTCAATCTCAGGGGGCTGCCCAATGTTTCCAGGTCGGCGGCCATACTCTGGGCCAACTCGCCGCGATAAAAATCATCCAGACCTGCCGTGGCCAATCGTTCCAGCGTCGCGGCTAAACGCGGCTGGCGCAGCCGGTCGCCTTCACGGGGCACTTGGCCATCGACCAGAAGCGCCTCGCTGAACCCGGGGCTTTGCGATAAGCGCTCAAGGTGCTTGGCGGTCAGCGTTTCCTGGCTCTTGGAAACCGCGACGCCTTTTTGTGCATGACCAATGGCATCGGCCAGCAGGGTTGTCAGCGGCAGAGGCTTGCCCCAGCCGGCGGCAACCGTGAGCGCTTCCTGCCAGCCACTTACCGTCCCGCCCATGGTGAGGGCTGCTTTGGGGCCGCGTTCGGGAATCTGTGTGTCACCGGCATAGAAATCCGCGTTGGCCAGACCCGCGGCTGGGCCGCAGGCATCAATGGCCACCGGCGCTTTGCCAGGCTCATGGATTAACCAGAAGCCATCACCGCCAAGGGCGTTCATGTGCGGATAGACCACGGCGATAGTGGCAGCGGCCGCGACCATGGCTTCTATGGCGTTGCCGCCCTGCTTGAGTATATCCCGCCCGGCGCTGGCGGCGAGGTGGTGCGGCGCGACACAGCTACCGCTGAAGCTACGTTGGGTATGGAGCATAAGCTGTCCTTTTGTTATTGAGCCTGGGGCTTACCAGCCAATGGCGGCGGGTAGCCAGGTGGCGATGCCTGGAAATAGTATCACCATGGCAATGGCGAGAAACTGCAAAGCGATAAAGGGTAGCACGCCGAGGTAGATATCCAGCGTTGTAACGCCCTCCGGGGCGACCCCTTTAAGGAAAAACAGTGACCAGCCGAAGGGCGGCGTCAGAAACGAGGTTTGCAGTACCAGCCCCACAAGAATGCCCAGCCACACCATGTCGACGCCCATCTGGATAAAAAATGGCAAGAACAACGGCAGGGCGATATAGCTGATTTCGATCCACTCGAGAAAGAAGCCGAGCACAAACATCAGCAGCAGCATGAACAGCAGCGCACCTATCTCACCGCCAGGTACCCATTCGAACATACGTCCCACCAGATGCTCGCCGCCCAGACCGCGAAACGCGAGGCCGAATACCTGCGCGCTGATCAGGATAAAGAACACCATGGATGAGATGATCAGCGTTGCCTTGGCGACTTCGGTCAAAAGGTTAATAGTAAGCCGCCCGGAGCTGGCCACAAACACCAGGGCGCCCAGGGCACCCATGGCGGCGGCTTCAGTGGGTGCGGCAATGCCGCCGATGATCGAGCCAAGCACGGCAACGACCAGGCCGACCGGCGGACCGACTACCAGTATGACCTTGCGTAACAATTGCGCCTTGCCCATTTGGGCCCGCTCTTCGGCAGGGATAGGTGGCATTAGATGGGGTTTCCAGGCGGCGAGCGCCAGAATGGCGATAATGTACACCGCTGCCAGGGTCAATCCCGGCATCATGGCGGCGGCGAACATGGTGCCCACCGACTCACCCAGGATTTCTGCCAGTAGAATGAGTACCAGGCTGGGCGGAATTATCTGCCCCAGCGTGCCCGAGGCGCATATCATCCCGCTGGCAAGCGCTTTGGGATAGCCACGGCGCAGCAGGGTGGGAAGCGTGAGCAGGCCAAGCGTCACGATAGTGGCCCCGACGATGCCCGTGGCCGCACCGAGCAGCACGCCGACGAAGATGATCGCCACCCCCATGCCGCCCGATACATTACCGAATAGGTGGCCGACCACGTCGATCAGTTCGGCGGCGAGTTTCGACTTTTCGAGCATGACCCCCATGAACACGAAAAGCGGGATGGCCATGAAGGTGTAATTGGTCACCACGCCGTAGATGCGGGACGGCAGCAGGTTGAACAGCATCGGTCCAAAGCCGATAAAACCGAACACAAAGGCGGTTGTCGCGATGCTGATTGCCACTGGGATACCGATCAGCAGCATGATGAAAAAGGCCCCGATCATGCCGATCGCCAGCCATTCATTTAAAGACATAGGTCAGTCACCTTGTGCGGGGAGTGCGAACGCATTGCGCAACGCATGAGCGAGTCCTTGCAGCGCAAGTAGGGTGAAACCGAAGGGAAGGAACGCTTTCAAAACCCAGCGGTAGGGTAGGCCGCCGGGGTTGGGAGACCCCTCGCCGCGGCCAAAGGATTGCGCCACCCAGGGAAGCGTCAGCCAGGCGATGTATGCGCCCATGATCAGCAGGGCGAGCCCGCCAAACACCTCGATGGTACGTTTTACGGGTACCGGGAAGTGCTCGTAAAAGACGTCGACACGAACCTGTTCGTCATTAAGCAGCAGATACGCCATGCCGAACAGGGCGATGGGCGATATCAAGTGCCACTGCAGCTCTTGCAGCCACAGGGCACCGAAGTCGAACAGGTAGCGAAGTATTACGTCACCGGCTACCAGCGCTACCAGCAGCACACAGGTCCAGGCGGCGATCCGGCCAAATAGCCGGACCAGCGCTTCGATACCCTTAACGAAATTTTCTACCGCTTGCATATCACACTCCGATGATATCGCTTAGCCAGGCACGCTCGCTGGCACCTGCCCAGCGATCGTGCTGAGCCTTGAAGGCCATGTAGCTGTCGTGGATTTTGCGCACGTCAGGGTCGGCGTTGGCCTCGGTTTGGAGGGTGTCCAGCGTGGCTTCGCGCAGCGCATTGACGATCGATTCAGGCAGCTGGTTGGCGATAACACCGTGATTATCGACCAGGTCGGTCATGGCTTCGCCGTTGACGGCTTCCGACCAGGTCAGGCTTTCCAGACAGGCGGCCATGCATGCCGAACGAACAATCATTTGCAGGTCTGCTGGCAGGCTGTCCCAGTGGGATTTGGAAATCAGCAGCTCACCGGTGGTGGAGGGTTCGTGCCAGCCGGTGGTGTAATAGTATTTCGCAGCGTCCTGAAGTCCCATGCGGCGGTCCTGGAAAGGGCCGACGAATTCGGCGGCGTCTATCACGCCGCGTTCCAGTGCCGGGAAAATCTCACCGCCCGGCAACACGCGGGCATCGACGCCGAGGGATGAGTAGACCTTTCCGGCCAGGCCGGGAACGCGCATGCGCAGGCCGTCAAGCTGGCTGATGTCTTCAATCGGTTCGCGGAACCAGCCGGTCATTTGCACGCCGGTATTGTTCAGCGGGAAGGCGACCATGCCATACGGCTCGTAAAGCTCGTGCCAAAGCTCGAGACCGCCGCCGTGGTAAAGCCATGCCATATGGCCCATAAAGCTCATGCCGAACGGCACGGTGGTGAAATACTGGGCGGCAAAGGTCGTGCCCGACCAGAAATAGCTATTGGCCGCGTTCATTTGGATAGTGCCGCTCTGTACCGCTTCAAACCCCTCGAGCGCCGGGATCAACTCACCCGCCGCAAAGTGTTGAATATTGAGGCGGCCGCCCGACATGGTGTTGATTTTGTCGATGACATCGGTGGGGCTGCCGGGGCCTTCGACATAAAACGGAGAACCTGGCCCGTAGGCATTGGTCATGCGCCAGTTGAAGGTCTCGGACGACTGTGCTCGCGCAATGCTGGGTGCTCCCAATACCAACCCGGCAGTGGAAGAGACAGCGGCAGTGGTAAGAAACTTGCGGCGTGTAAAGGTCATGGGTCACCTCTTGGCGGTCGAGAAAGAAAATTTGTTCCACCAAGGTGTTAGCAATCGCCATGCCATAAAATCGATTTTATTTTAAATAAAAGATTTTTACAGCGTTTATCGGCTGTCGCTTACCCTAGCAGTGGCGGTCAGTGCACTCGGATGGCGCGCCGGTTATGCTTTGCGCACCACCTTGAGGCGGTTATGTGCCGCCTTTGATGGAAATGACATTGCCGGTTAGAGAAGGGTGGTTGGGCCGGGAATGCTTGACAGTTGAATAAGGGCTGAGTAACATACGCGCCACCTCGACGAGGCATTGCGACGTCCCATTCGTCTAGTGGTCCAGGACACCGCCCTTTCACGGCGGTAACAGGGGTTCGAACCCCCTATGGGACGCCAACTGAATCGTTAAGGTATCGGAGTGCGGGAATAGCTCAGTGGTAGAGCATCGCCTTGCCAAGGCGAGGGTCGGGAGTTCGAATCTCCTTTCCCGCTCCAGCACGTCCCATTCGTCTAGTGGTCCAGGACACCGCCCTTTCACGGCGGTAACAGGGGTTCGAACCCCCTATGGGACGCCATCCGATAGCGAGAATGCGTTAAGCGTAGCGTGACAGAGCGGGAATAGCTCAGTGGTAGAGCATCGCCTTGCCAAGGCGAGGGTCGGGAGTTCGAATCTCCTTTCCCGCTCCAATAGCGTGATTTGCAGTGGTGGATAGGCCCGAGGGTCGGGAGCTGGTGCGCCAGCCCGGTCAAATCTCCTTTACCGCTCCAAACAACATTACGCTTACATCTGTGTCCCATTCGTCTAGTGGTCCAGGACACCGCCCTTTCACGGCGGTAACAGGGGTTCGAACCCCCTATGGGACGCCATCTCGTACTTGTCTTTTGCGTTGCGGGAATAGCTCAGTGGTAGAGCATCGCCTTGCCAAGGCGAGGGTCGGGAGTTCGAATCTCCTTTCCCGCTCCAATAGCGTGATTTGCAGTGGTGGATAGGCCCGAGGGTCGGGAGCTGGTGCGCCAGCCCGGTCAAATCGTCATTCCCGCTCTAAGCGCACCCGCCTCTATCTTTCTCTTCTCCCGTTGTTTGTTTACCGCCTTCCGGGACAGAACTGTTTGAAAAAATAGTTTGCGCCCTAATATCTAACGTCTACGCATGTGATGACTTCCTTATTTTTTGCTGACAGGACATATTTATGGCCGAACCGGCATTGTCGATACGTGGCCTTACCAAGGAGTACGGTAACGGCTTTCAAGCGTTAAAAGGTATTGATCTCGACGTCCAGCAGGGCGATTTTTTTGCGCTTCTGGGCCCCAATGGCGCAGGCAAATCCACTACGCTAGGCGTGGTCTGTTCGCTGGTGCAGAAGACCCAGGGGCAGGTGTCGGTTTTTGGTATCGATATCGATAAAGACTTCTCCAAGGCGAAATATCAGATTGGCGTCGTACCTCAAGAGTTTAACTTTAACCAGTTCGAAAAAGTGCTCGATATCGTGCTGGCGCAAGCAGGCTACTACGGCATGACGCGCCGCGAGGCGCTGCCTCGCGCTGAGCAGTTGTTGACCGACCTGGGGTTGTGGGACAAGCGTAATGGGAGCGCACGCATGCTGTCCGGCGGCATGAAGCGCCGCCTGATGATTGCGCGCGCCTTGATGCACCGGCCTAAATTGCTGATCCTCGACGAGCCTACCGCGGGCGTAGATATCGAGCTACGCCGGAGCATGTGGGAGTACATGCGCCGCATCAATCGTGACGAAGGCACCACGATCATTTTGACGACGCATTACCTGGAAGAGGCCGAGAGCCTGTGCCGTAATATCGCGATCATTAACCACGGCGAAATCGTCCGTAATACCAGTGTGCGGGAGTTGCTCACCGAACTGAGTCGGGAGACCTTTCTTCTGGACCTTGCTGGTCCTGTCAGCGAGCCCCCCGTGGTGGAGGGCTTTGACATACAGCGGGTGGAAGCCTCGCAGCTATCCTTGGTGATTCATCGCGGCCAGCGACTTAACGATGTGTTTGGTGCATTAACCGAGCAGGGCTTGCAGGTCGTCTCCATGCGCAACCGTGCCAACCGCCTTGAGGAGATGTTCGTGTCGATGGTGGAAGGCAGTCAGAGCGCGATCGACCAACGGGCAGAGCAGCCTCAAACACGGGAGGCGCAGGTATGAACGCCAGCCAAACGCTCATCGCCTTGTGGACGCTGGTGCTCAAGGAGATCAAGCGCTTCACGCGGATATGGCCGCAAACCCTGTTGCCGCCCTCTATCACCATGGCCATGTACTTCATTATCTTTGGCAATCTGATCGGCTCGCGTATTGGGGCGATGGACGGCTTCACCTACATGGATTTTATTGTCCCCGGCCTGATCATGATGTCGGTGATCACCAACAGCTATTCCAACGTGGCCTCCAGCTTCTTCTCGAACAAGTTCCAGCGTTCGATCGAGGAGATGATGGTCTCGCCGATGCCTAACTGGGTCATCTTATCCGGTTTCATCTTTGGCGGTATGGCCCGTGGTCTTGGTGTCGGGCTGATCGTGACCATCGTGTCGCTGTTTTTCACTCGTCTTACCGTCGAACATCCGTTTTTGACCGTGCTGGTGGTGGTGCTGACGTCGGCGCTGTTCTCCATCGGTGGTTTTATCAACGCGCTGTTGGCCAATAAATTTGACGACATTTCCATCGTGCCGACCTTTATCCTCACGCCGCTGACCTACCTCGGTGGGGTGTTTTACTCGATTTCCATGCTGCCCGACTTCTGGCAGGGCGTGTCGATGCTCAATCCGATTCTGTACATGGTGAATGTTTTCCGCTATGGCTTTCTGGGGGTGTCGGATATCCCGGTTGGCTGGGCCTTGGCAGCCGTGCTGGGCTTCATTGTCGTGCTGTTTATCGTCGCGCTTCGCATGTTGGAGCGCGGCAAAGGAATCCGGAGTTAAGTCATGTCGCATCGACCCGAAACGCTGATGGAGGCGCCATTGGGGCGCGAATCCGTCTATCCGGAAGCGTATGATCCAGACCTTCTGTACCCGATTCCCCGGGCGGCGAACCGAGCCGCCTTGGATATTGATGAAGGCAGTCTGCCGTTTGTCGGCGAGGACGAGTGGCATGCGTTTGAGGTTTCCTGGCTGAACGGGCGCGGCAAACCGGTAGTGGCCGTCGCACGCTTTCGTTTGCCCGCCGATTCACCCAATCTGATCGAGTCGAAATCCTGGAAGCTATACCTCAACAGCTTCAACCAGACCCGCTTTGCCCACCGCGACGATGTGATCGCGAGGCTGACTCAGGATTTAGCAGGTGCCGCGACAGCACCGGTCAGCGTCGAGCTGTTTGATGTGGACGCTGACGCCCTGGCACCTCAACAATTGCCGGGAGAGTGCCTGGATGCACTGGATATCGAGGTAAGCGATTACACACCCAGCGCTGACCATCTGACGACAGGGGGGCAGGTGGTGGAAGAAACACTTTACTCGCACCTCTTGAAATCCAACTGCCCGGTGACCGGTCAGCCGGATTGGGGCAGCGTGATGATTCGCTACACAGGGCCGAAGATCGAGCGCGAGGGCCTATTGCGCTATTTGATCGGCTATCGCCAGCATCAGGACTTTCACGAGCATTGCGTCGAGCATATTTTTACCGACCTGATGCGGCGCGCCAAACCCAGTGAATTATTGGTGCTGGCGCGCTATGTACGTCGCGGCGGCTTGGATATCAGCCCCTGGCGTGCGACACCGGGACTCGCGCCGCCCAGCCCGTTGCGTCTGGCAAGACAATAAATGATTGCGCTAAAGTAGCGCTCATCTCATTGAACCGATGGAGTCATCATGGACGCACTTACGCTGCTGCACGAACGTAGCTCCATGGGCAAGCTGAACGAGCCTTCGCCCAACGCCGAGCAGCTTGGCGCTATCTACCAGGCTGCGCTGCGTGCCCCTGACCATAAAGAGCTGCGCCCCTGGCGGTTTATCGAATTCAGCGGCGAAGGGCGCGAACGCCTGGGTGAGCTGTTCGCCGAGGCCGAGTTTCAGGAAGACCCGCATGCCGGAGATTCCGTGCTTGACTCGGCGCGCAAAAAACCGCTGCGTGCGCCGATGATCATTGCCGTGATCGCCAAGGTGACGCCGGACATCGCCAAGGTGCCCAAGATGGAGCAGGTGATCTCTGCCGGCTGCGCGGCCCACGGCATTCTGCTGGCGGCTCATGCGCTCGGGTTGGGTGCCATGTGGCGCAGCGGCAAGTATGCCTTCGACCCTGTGGTGCGCAAGGGGTTGGGCCTGGAAGACGACGACGAGGTCGTTGCGTTTGTTTATCTGGGCACGCCCGCAGGTCGCCACAAACCGCTTCCTGAGCATCGAGCCGATGACTTTGTCGAACGCTGGAGTTAGCCATGCCTGCCAGTCGCCAAGTAGGCGTACCGTATCCGCGCTTAGCGTTAACCGAAGGGCCTGATGACCTCGATGCCTTTCAGCAGTGGTTAAGCGAGGCGATTCCCATGGTGGGCGCACTGGGCATTACACGGATGGATCGCCAGGGTGACACGCTTACCTGGCAGCTGGCGCTGGCGCCTAGTCTGAATGACAAAGGTACCGGCTTTGGCGGTGCGCTCACCGCTCAAGCAACGCTGCTGGGCTGGTGCTGGGTAACGCTATGGCTGCGCGCGCAGGGCAGGGCACAAGATGTGGTCGTCGCCGAGGCTAGCCAGCGCTTTCATGCGCCGGTGACGAGCGATTACCATATGATATGCAGCCCGCAAGACTCCCAAGGCCCTGTAAAGCTCGCCGACAGGCTCCATGAACGCGGTAGAGGGCGGATTACGCTGGACCAAAAGCTCTATTGCGGTAACACGCTGTGCCTGGAAGCGACCGGTCGCTACGTGGTTCTTCCTGAGGCTTGATCCGAAAACGGCTTGCTATTTGGTAGCTTAGGCCATAGAATACGCGCCGTTCTGTTGGGAAAAGCACCGCTGGTCTCAAAAGAGCAAACAACGCGGAGGAGTGTCCGAGTGGTCGAAGGAGCACGCCTGGAAAGTGTGTAAGTCGAAAGGCTTCGAGGGTTCGAATCCCTCCTCCTCCGCCAAAAACATAGATTAAGCCGCTGATTTCAGCGGCTTTTTTGTTTCCTGCTTATAACTGACCCACACCTTGGCCCACACTTTCGTATTGGCTTCTACAGAATCACAGTGAACGCCTTTGGACGATTCTCCTTTTTAGACATCGCAAATTTATCGGCTCGTAGTGGATTGCTTCCACTTTCATTGAATGGATGAAGCTTTCCACGCAGGCGTTTTCCCAGCAGTTGCCTTTAAGGCTCATACTTTGACGCAACTGCTGCGTTCGCAGCCGATCCAGGTAGGCGCGTGAACAGTACTGGCTTCCATGGTCACTGTGACAGATCACCCCGATGCGGAAATTGCGTCGCCACAGCGCCATTTCCAGCGCATCGCAGACCAGGTAGGTCTGCCGTCATCCTGGTATTCATGGACCAGCCGACGACAGAGCGCGAATACAGGTCAATGATGACGGCTAGATACAGCCAACCTTCAGAGCTCATCAGGTACGTGATGTCACCGGCCCACTTCTGGTTCGGGGCGGTTGCCACAAAGTTCTGCTCCAATAAGTTGGGCGACACAGGCAAGCTATGGTCGCTGTCTGTGGTGACGACGAACTTGCGGGCAGCCTTTGGCACCTACGACTGGCGCCGCATACTGGCACCTATCGTTTTGATATCATATGGGTGACCATCGGTCGCCAGTGTAGCCTGAATGCGTCGAGCCCCATTGAGCTGCTTGCTCTGGCCGAATGCCTCTTTCACGCGACGAGCATCATGTCATGAGATATGACATTGAGTTTGTAGCTGGGTCGTTCGGGTTGCTCGCGTGCATTGCGTCGCTTCAACAGCAAAGAGTTGCTGATCACCGACAGCGAGCTGGTGGTCATGTCGATAACACCAATTATCGGGTGCAACAGGCTGATGGCGGCGCGTTCGTTGGCGCCGGTGATCATCATCACGACGTGGAGGCCCGAGGTCATGCATGACGCGAATGGCTGCTACCAACTCCTGCTTGAGGGTATCAGCCACGGCCACCTGACACAGAGCCTTACCACCGACGGCGATGGTTACCACGTTGCCCCTTTTTTTACAGTACCGATTAACGAAAGACTGCGTTTTAATGACAACTCCAAGGCTCTTTCTTGGCGTTGTCTTTAACGTTCTGGTCGACGAAGCGGTAATACTCTTCCTTGAAGCGGTTCCATCGGTCAGCGCTGACCTCGATCCCATGGCGTATAAGGATCTTTTCGACATCATCAATGCATAGCCGCAGCGCATCGTAAGCGAGACAGATATGCCTGTGTTTTTCGTCGTAGACTACCTTATCCATCCCGTAAAGCTGATCGATATCCGCTATTGCGTCGTCGATGCGCTCACGCTCATGGCGTTGGATTTTTAAATTCCGAGTCACTAATGTGTTTTCGGAAACGCCTAAGCGATGCTCTTGATGTTTCGGTTTCATAATGATCCCCCCGCATGATTTAAAGGGTGTTTCACTCCTTATCTGCTTTATCGCCGTGCCCACCGTGATGTCGATGCATAAAAAAATGCATCAATGGACAGGCTGCCAAAAAAAGTAAAGGTAAGGCCTGAAAGAGGTGAAAGTGGTGATCTGTTCCCATCAAGTAACCCACCAAAATGACAAACCCGGCAAGCGGTATCCACATCATCAGCAGACGGCTAGTTTTTTGACTCATAGGCACTCCTATAGCACTTCCGGGGGTAAAGAGGTAACGGTTGTTTGTCGATGGTTATATGCCCTCGTTACCCCAAAAATAGCCCGTTAACCTGAATTTAAACTGAAATTACACGCCGTAGTTATCTGAAGTCGCCTAGTTTTTTATAACATATCAACCTGAAACAGATTTCAAAACGGTCGACAAAAATTGACTTGTGACAATATTGAGGTATCGGGTTTGGTTTCTCTTTGACCTGCGGGCTACCTATAGGTTGTAGGCTTATAACGGAAGTTAACTCTGTCTTCTTCCATTTTTATTGGAGTAAGGCGACTTCTCGACCCGCAACACGATGAGAGGAAATTGATATGGCTAAGTATAAGAAGATCGTTGCCATTGCGTTGGCTGCAAGCCTTGGTGCCACAAGCAGCGCCACCTTCGCTCAAGGCATGAACCAAGGCGCCCAAGGTCAGGGCGGTATGATGGGCGGCCAAAGCGGCATGGGTCCTGGCATGATGATGGGAGGCCAAGGTGGCATGATGCCTTGCCCCATGATGGGTGGTATGGGTCCGATGTCCGGCATGTCCGGCATACTCGACGACGAACAAATGAGCTCGATGCGCGAGATGCGCCAGGAACATCGCTCTACTCAATTGGAGCGGATGGGCGAAATGATGAACCTGAGTGATGACATGATGATAATCATGCAGGCCGAGCGGCCTGATCCGGAGGAAGTAAAAGCGCTGCACGGTCAAATGGCTAACCTACATGGCGACATGATGGCCGATAAAGTGAGCATGCATAATCAGATGCAGGACCTGTTGACCGACGAGCAGCGACAACAGATGAAGGGAAACATGCCAAGCCACCATGGCCAGCAATAAGCCTTGGTGAGTACCACTTTGTGAATTAGGAGTGATGCCATGTGCCGATGGAAGCTGTGATGGCACTGTTTGACCAAAAACCGGATATCGACGGTACTGGTTTAGCCGGTATTGCGATTGATACACCGTGTACACCGAGGCCGCAAGACGAGCCTTACGAGGTATTCGCGTTTACGGATCAGGGACATAAACCCTCTATAATGCTATCAGTGGGGTCGGGCTATTCTCCCAGGCACGGCGCATAGCTTGCGGGTGCTCTACTATTTTTCGACTCTCGGTGGTCATCGACTTAGGTGCGGGACATGCTTGGTTGATTAATCAGGAGGTCAGATGATGACTCTTTTGGAGCAATACAGCTTACTGCTGGCCCTGGCGATTGGCGTCGTAGGCAGCGTTTTCTGTCTGTATTCGCTTGCCCGCGCGATAGGCCTGACACGTCAGGAGCCGGGCAAGGATGTGCCGGCGAGTTCCGGAGCTCTGTCGCGGGATCCGGTATGGGGGCGCTATCACGCCCGCTACTACGGATATGGGTTGCTGTTTCTGGCCTTTGATATGGAGATGGCGTTCATGTACCCGTGGGCAGTGGTTTACAAGGAAGTAGGGCTGGTTGCCTTGCTTGATATGGGCGTGTTTCTGGCGATTCTCTTTCTTGGCCTGCTTTACGGATGGAGCCAGGGGGCTTTCAGGCGGCAATGAGTTTTGATTCAGCAATAAACATAACGGGCGCACGACAGAAACGGCCCTCAGTGCTGCAGAAGCTGGTTTCTCGGGCCCTGGCGCGTAATCTGGGCTGTCTGATCGTTCCCGGGCCTGAGATTGCCCTGGCGCATGGTCTGGACGTGACAGCGGCAGGCATGCGAACCAGTACTACGCCTCGCGATGCAAGCGTGCTCATGATTGTTGGAGAGCTGTCGGAGAAAATGGGCGACGCCGTGGCCGTGCTCTACGCGCAGATGCCCCGGCCGCGTGCCATTCTCATCGTAGGCGGGCAGACACCGTCAACTTTACCTGGTGCCGATATTTCTGCAGGTCTCTCGCAAAAGGGACTGACCGAAGCCGTAGTTCGACTACAACGTGCATTCGCTGACGGTGCCTTTGTAGCCTCGCCGGAGGCGTTCGACGCCGATGTCCTGCACGCCAAGATTGAGTATGTCTGCCCCATGCATCCAGAAATTGTCGAGGATGAGCCGGGTAGCTGCCCCAAATGCGGCATGGACCTGGTAGCCCGAGAGGCAGGGGAGTCCACGCCCGACCACGATCATGAACACCAGCATGATCACGAACACCAGCACCATGGCCACAAGCATGACCATGAGCACGAGCACGAGCATTGCCATGATCAAGATCATAAGGGCCACCATGAACATCATCATGGCCATGATCACGAGCACAGTAACGAGCACCAACAGGAACACGCGCACGAAAATGCAGCGGCCGAATATACCTGCCCAATGCACCCGGAAATCGTTCGGGACGAGCCTGGAAGCTGCCCCAAGTGCGGTATGGATCTGGTAGCCCGTGAGGACGCGGAAGATGAGGGCGCCTCAGAAGAGGGCTCCGGGCACGGCCACGATCATCAACATAGCGAATCTGACCACCACTCAGAACATGAACATTCAGGCCATGATCATGGAGAACACGATCATGGTGGGCATGAGCATGGAGGGCACGATCACGGCGCCTCGGGATTCATGTCCATGATTGAAGTCACCAAAGATCTGCCACGCAGCGCCGATGGCCTGCAGATGGATTGGCTTGAGGTGCCGTTCGGCCCAGTCTTTCCGGGCTTACCAGGCGGACTGAAATTGACGTTGACCCTTGATGGTGACGGGGTGACCGAAGGGCAGGCGACCTCCCTGGCGGGTATGACCATCGAAGTTGAAGAGGGTGAAGAAAGCGAAGAGATAGATGTCGAGAACTTCATCGACCATCTGGCCACGGCAATGCCGCTGGCGCCGGTGAGCTATCGTCTGCTGGCCTGTCTTGCGATCGAGCAAGCGGCTGGGCTGAATGACGATCAGGCGACCACTCAGGCCCGGAACGGCGGACTTGAGCGTGAGCGCATCGCCAGTCATCTTGGTTGGCTGGCGCAACTGGGGCGCCAGCTCGGATTCGCTTGGCTGACGCAGCGGGCTTCGACTCTGCAACTGCAAGTCAGAGAGGCTAACCGGTACAGGCTTGCTGAGCTGGAACCAGCGTTGCGCACATTAGGAACCCGTCTTGGACGGACGCCTTTGCTCAAATCGCGGCTGAAGGATATCGGCGAACTCTCATCAGAATTTTCTGATCTGCGCGGCCCCGTAGCACGTGCTGCCAGCGAAGGCGGAGACGCCTGGGCTCGCCTGTGGCAACGTCTGGCCGAAATAACCGCCAGTCTCGACCTTATAAAGGCGAGCAGCGAACCGGCGCTGCCATCCCTGCGCGACATTGGCGATTTATCAGGAACCGGTGAGGTAACCGTTGATACGCCCCGCGGCGAAGCCCGGTTAAGTCTGAAACTGGAGCATGGAAAGGTGAAATCCTACAAGCTGGACACCCCCTGCAGTCACCATATCGACCTGGTCCCGAAGCTTGTTGAGGGCCAGGAGCTGGGCGATGCGCTGCTGGCAGTCGGCTCACTGGATCTTTCGCCCTGGGAGGTGATCTCGTGACCGTCGCTAGCGTTCTTCTCGCATTGCTTGGCAGCGCTTGGCTGCTGGCCGTGATCGAGGGCTGGATGACCACTGGCCGCCTGAGTCCGGCGGCGCCACTTTTTAGCGGGCTGGCGCACCTCGGTCGTGAATCCATTCTCCCGCGCTCGCCAGACCGGGTGTTTTTCGAGGCAGCGCCGGTGCTTCTCCTGGTTGTGGGGGTACTTGGTATGGCGGTCCTGCCGCTGGCGCCGGACCTGATCATTGCGGACCTTGGTACTGGTGCGCTGTTCATCAACGCGGCCCTGGCCTATGTGCTGGTCGCGGTGATCATGGCGGGCTGGGGACCGGACGGCGCCTACGCGATGATCGGTGGCTGGCGCTTTCTGGGCCAGCTTATTGCCTATTCCATGCTTATTGTCATGCCGATCACGGCCGTGGCCATGCGCGCCGAATCCCTGTTGAATACCGCGATCGTTGGCTCCCAGGCGGGGCTGTGGAACATCGTCTACCAGCCCCTGGGCTTCGTGCTGTTTTTCATTGCGGCCATGGCACTGGCGTTCCGGGCCCCGTTTGATCTGCCAACCGCAGAGGGAGAGCTTGGCGGGGGCGTGGACGCCGAATACACCGGGGTGCGCCTGGCAGTGCTTCGCCTGGCCCGACTGACCCTGGTGGTTACCCTGGCTTCCGCAACCACGGTCTTCTACCTCGGCGGCTGGCATGGGCCGCTACTGCCACCTTGGGCCTGGAGTCTGGTGAAGACCCTGGCCGTGGCCGTGTCGATGTTGCTGGTCGGTCACTATCTGCCACGCATTCGCGAGGCGGATCTGATGCGGTGGTGCTGGATTCTAGGCATCCCCCTTGCACTGGTGAATATCATTGTCGTCGGCTTACTGATTCTGGTGGTTCCCTAATGTACGCACAGGCTTTTTTCGTTGCCGTTTTCGGGTTGGCTGCCATCGGCTTTGGCGTGGTGGTGTTTCGCACATCGTCCATGGTCCGTTCTGCGCTGGCTCTGTTGTTTTCGCAGACCGCCGTCGGCTGCATGTTTCTGGCGATGCAGACCGAATTTCTGGGCGTACTGCAAATCATGATGATGGCCACGGAGATGAGTATCATGGCCATCTTCATGGTGATGTTCATGATGGATCCCGGTGGGCTTGGCGGTATGGACATGAGTCACCAGAAGCGTTTCTCTATCGGTGCTGGGGTGAGTGCGGCCGTTGTTGCTATCGCCGTTGCGCTGCTGTCCGACTGGGGCCCCGCAGCAAAGCAGGTGGTGGATGCGGAAGCGCAGACACGGGCGTTGGGCATGGAGCTGCTCGGGCGCTCGATGATGATCTTTGAAACCGCTGGTATCACCATCCTGACCGCAATGATTGCGGCCACCGCGGTGGCGATTCCGGTGCAGAACCTGGCGAGTAAAAGAGCCAAGGAGGCATCGGAATGACCGCAGTTCTGATAGTAGCGCTTGTGACCGGCGCCATCCTGTTCGGTATCGGCGTCTATGGCGCACTGTCCCAGACCAATCTGGTGATGATCATGATGGGCGTGGAGCTGATGCTGGCGGGGGCCATGGTGAATCTGGTGGCTTTCTGGCGCTTTCTACATCCCGAAGCCTATTCCGGCCAGATGTTCGTGCTGGTGGTGATGACGGTTATGGCACTGGAGATGGCGGTCGGATTTGGCGTCGCCATTGCGCGCTTCCGGGTTAAGGGCTCGGTTGAGATGGAAGAAGCGGAGGACCTGAAAGGATGAATGCAGTGCTCCTGCCAATACTACCGCCGCTGATCGCCGCCCTGGCTGTGTTGTTACTGCGCCGTGGGAGTGCTGTGTTGGCCCTGGCTGGTGCGACGCTCAACCTGGCAGGCAGTCTCTGGCTGATAGCCCGGGTGGTTGACGTTCAGACCGAAACCCTACTTCTGCCTGGGCTGCCGGACATGCCACTGCGCCTGGTCGCCGGGCCGATGACCTCGCTATTGACCGTGGCAGTGGCCACGGTGGCTACATTCGTTCTGATTTATGCCGTCGGTTATATGAAGCGGGAGTCCGGCCAAGCGCGCTTCTATGCCGTGATGTCGCTGTTCCTGGCGGCCATGCAGGCACTGGTGCTGGCGGGCGACTGGATTCTGCTGCTGGCGAGCTGGGAACTGATCAGTCTGTGCAGCTACCTGCTGATCGGCTTCTGGTTCCAACGCCCCGAAGCCGCGAACGCAGCCACACGCGCTTTCCTATATACCCGCAGCGCGGATCTCGGGCTTTACGTTGCGATATTCATACTCATAGGGTCAGCAGGTACCAGTGAGATTGCCGCTTCCCTGGAAGCTGACGCTGGAGCGCCCACCATTGCCGGGCTTCTGTTGCTGCTGGCCGCCATGGGCAAGTCGGCCCAGGTTCCCCTGCAGGACTGGCTTATGCGCGCCATGGCGGGCCCGACACCGGTCTCGGCGTTGCTGCACTCGGCCACACTGGTGGCGGCGGGCGCCATTCTGCTGATCCGCTCGGCGCCACTGCTGACGCCTGAGGCACTGTTCGCTGTCGGTCTTGTCGGTGGTATCACCACGGTGGCTGCCGGGGTGATTGCGCTGGCTGAACGTGATCTCAAACGTGTGCTGGCGGCTTCCACGGCCAGCCAATACGGCCTGATGCTCATCGCAGTGGGCGCGGGGGTTCCACTGGCCGCGCTGTTGCATCTGCTCGCCCATGCCGCTATTAAAAGCACCCTGTTTCTTGCCGCCGGTGACTTTCAACATGCTCGCGAGGGTACCGGTTTCGATCAGTTGAAGGGCGTTGGCCGCGCCAGGCCCTGGTCCTTTGGCGGCTTTGCACTGGCAGCGATGGCACTGGCGGGCATCCCACCACTGAGTGGGTTCTTCTCCAAGGATGCGGTGATCGCCGCCGCTCTGTCTGCGCCGGGCGCCGTCTTGCTCGGCGCTCTGGCCCTGGTCGGCACTCTGCTGACCGGCGCCTACATGGCCCGGGCTCTACGGGTGCTATGGCAGGGCTCGGGCGATACCCGGCCGGTCGAAGGTACTGGCTGGATGCGCGCTGGCATCTGGGGCCTGGCGATCCCTGCCGCTGTCCTGGGTCTGGCCTTTGGTCCCCTCGAAAAAATGCTTGATCTGGCGGCTCCGGAAACTGCGGGCATCGTCGTCATAGTGCTTGGGCTGGTCGCCGCGTTGGGTGGGCTGGCCTTGGGTTGGTTGGTGCCGGCCCAACGCCTGCTTGGCCCTGCCCATCAATGGGCAGAGTCGGGGCTGGTGGTGGCAGGCGGGCTTACTGCCTGGGTAGGTCGGCCCGCGATGGCGGTTGCCGGGGGATGTAACCGTCTGGAAAACCATCTGTACGCGGCCGCACTTGGCATTGGCGATGCTGCTCTCAGCATCGCCCGTGGGGGCGAGCGCCTGGAAAAGCGCCTGTATCAGGACGTGCTTGGCGTCGGCCGAGCAAATCTGGCGGTGGGTCGCTGGGTTCGGGGCGGTGATGAGCGCGGAATCGACGGTCTGATCTTCGCGCTGGTGGCCGCTGTGCAGGCCCTGGGCGCCCGGGCAAGATCCCTGCAAAGCGGCATGATCCACCACAGTCTGGCGATCAGCGCGGTAGCCATCGCTGTGCTTTTTGTTGTCATCCTGTTTTCAGCTTCACTGAGTTTCTAAAGGAACCCTGTACTCATGTTACCACTCGTATCCCTGACCCTCTTTCTGCCTCTCGTCGGCGCCGTGCTGATTCTGTGTCTGCCGAAACCGACGGCGCGCACGGTGCATGGCATCGCGATCGTCAGTGCCGCCCTGACGCTGGTTGGCGCTCTGGCCATGTGGCTGCAGGGGGTAAGTGGTGACGGCTTTTCCCAGGTCGAAGAGCTGGAGTGGATGCCGGTCATCGGCGCCGCCTACCGGGTCGGGGTGGATGGCATCAGCCTGCCGCTGGTGCTGCTGAGTGCCGTGCTTTTCCTGGTTTCTCTCATCTATGCGTCGTCGCTTCGCGATCGCCCGCGTGCCTATGTGGCTCTGATCCTGCTTCTTGAGACCACGGCAATCGGCACCTTTACCGCCCTGGACGGCATTCTTTTCTATGTCTTCTTCGAAGTTTCCCTGGTGTCGATGTACTTCATGATTGCCGGCTGGGGGCACGAGGACAGGCAGCGTGCCGCGCTGATGTTCTTTATCTACACCCTGCTGGGCAGCTTGCCATTATTGCTCGCGATTCTGGGGCTTTACCTCGGCAGCCCTGATCCTACCTTCGATATGCGGGCCTGGATTGCCAATCCTCCCCTGGAGGGAGCGGTGGCCATGTGGGCACTGATTGCCATGCTGATTACCTTTGCGGTCAAGATTCCTGCGATACCTTTGCATACCTGGTTACCTGCGGCCCACGTTCAGGCACCGACAGTCGGCAGTGTCATCCTGGCGGGCATCATGCTGAAGTTCGGTACTTACGGGCTGGTGCGCTTCGCCCTGCAAATGACCCCTGACGCTTTCCGCGAGGCCGGAATCGTTGTTCTATTCTTCGGCGTAGTTAGCGCAATTTACGGTGCCTTTGCCGCCCTGGCACAGACCGATCTCAAGCGCCTGGTGGCCTATACCTCAGTCAACCACATGGGCTACGTCATTGTCGGCGTCGCTGCGGCCGCGTTGACGCTGGATCCAGCGATCCGCGCCACCGCTCTGGATGGCGCCGTGCTGCAGATGTTCAGTCACGGCCTGGTCACCGGTGCCTTGTTCCTGCTGGTGGGCATGATTCAGGAGCGCACCCATACCCGCGAAATGGGGGAGTTTGGCGGCCTGCTCAAAACGGTACCGTTACTTGGCTGGTTCTTTGTGCTGGCGGCCTTCGCGTCGCTGGGTCTTCCGGGCTTGGCGCACTTCCCGGCCGAGTTCCAGATATTCCTCGCGACTCTCGGCACTGCTCCCATTGCGGTTATCGTGATTTTGGGCATTGCCATTATCGCCGGAACCTTTCTCAAGGCTCTGCGTGAAATATTTCTGGGTGAGCCCCGGGATCGCTGGAATAGAATGCCGGACCTGAGCCCACGCGAAATTCTCGCGGTGGCGCCCTTGCTGGTGCTCACCGTTGCCACTGGCGTGGCGCCATCCTGGGTGCTGGACGTCATTCACCGCACCACATCAGCACTGGTGCTGTAATGGGTCATGATCTCGCACTATTAATTCCGGAAATTGCCGTTCTGTTGACGGCTGTCGGTGCGCTGATCGCGGAGATGCTGCGCCGGCCACGAATTTCACTGGTCGTTGCCGTCATTGGACTGGTCGTCGCCACGGGGCTGACCCTGCGACTACTCGGCACAGACACCACGATATTTGGCGGCAGCTTCCGTATCGATACGTTAAGTATCTGGGCCAAGCTCATTCTGCTGCCAACTACAGTGCTTTCGATGCTGCTGGCGAGAGTTGATGTCCGGGGTAGCGCCCGCGAGGGTACGGTCTACAGCCTGCTGATTTTTTCCACCCTGGGTGCCCTGGTGCTGGCGGGAGCAGGGGACACCATGTTCCTGGTGCTGGGCACACTGCTGACCGGCCTGGCGACTTTTGCCCTGGTTGCCTACCCGGACACCGACCCGGCGACCGAAGCCGCCATGAAATTCTTCGTGTTCGCTTCGGTCACCACATCGATCATGATTTTCGGCCTGAGCTACTGGTTCGGTGCCTCTGGCTCTACGCTACTCGTCGATCTGCCGGGCATGGATACGATGCCGCTGGCTGTGATTCTTGGGTTCGTGGCTGTGGTTGTGGGTCTGGGCTATAAGGCATCACTGGTTCCGTTCCACTTCTGGGCACCCGACGCCTATGAAGGTGCACCCCTGTCAATTGCCGCCTATCTGTCGGTAGTGCCCAAAATTGGTGCCCTGTTTGCGCTGGCGCAGGTGGTTCGTGAGCTGCCCCTGGAAACTGGCTGGACGGTAGTCATGGCGGGCCTGGCCGTGCTGAGCATGACCTATGGCTATCTTGCGGCGCTGGTGCAGGACAACGTTATCCGGCTGCTGGCCTATTCATCGATTGCCCAGTCCGGCTATTTCCTTCTGGGCATCCTGGCGGTGGGCTCCAGTGAGCTTGCCTTACCATCAATCATACTGTTCGCTGCCGCGTATGTGGCCATGAACCTGGGCGCATTCTCAGTTACTGCCACCACCGGGCGCACTCTGAGTGATTTTGACGGGTTGGGGCGCACGCGACCGCTGATGGGAATCGCAATGGTGATTTTCCTGTTGTCGCTGGTCGGCATTCCGCCACTGGCCGGCTTCGTCGGTAAGTTTATG
The DNA here is from genome assembly GCF_024124705.1 of Halomonas sp. Mc5H-6. Taxonomy (NCBI): domain Bacteria; kingdom Pseudomonadati; phylum Pseudomonadota; class Gammaproteobacteria; order Oceanospirillales; family Halomonadaceae; genus Halomonas; species Halomonas sp. Mc5H-6. The sequence continues at coordinate 8,570 of NZ_JAMXSI010000006.1, read as the reverse complement.
CTTTTTGCTGCAGCCATCGATGTCCAGTTTACCTGGCTGGCTGTGGTGGCAATCATTAACAGCGTGCTGTCTCTCGCGGTATATCTCCGCGTCATCGTGCCGATGTACCGGGCTGGGGAGTCGACGTCCGCGGCAACGGACCCATGGCACGGAATCGCAGTGATAACGGCGCTTGCGGCTACGCTTATCATCGGCTTCGCTGCTCAGTTTTTCCTGGTCAGGGCATTTGCTTAGTGGCGCAGGGCTACGTGCGGACGTATCTTATCTTTCCAATAAACTATGAATATCGGGAGATAACAGCGTCGTGTAGGATCAATCGCGCTATCGCAAATACCGATCTTGAGGCCGTGGACAAAAGACAGCGTCAGGCGCTAACCGATCACGGTTCGGGATGCTGACGGAAATTGACATCTAGGTCACCATGCAGAAAAAGCTGGATAAGAAAACAGTAAACGCGTGCTTTTGATCACATTTGTCCATCTGGATTACCGATATAGCATGCCAATATGTCATTGCAGCCGATGGATTTTTTGATTGGTGAGCTTTCCTGTATGTGGCCTAGGAATAAATGGATGACTGAAGCCAATTGGAGCAAGTGGTCGCATTCTTCGTTGCTCTATATGGAATTTGCTTCTGAAATTATACCAGCCTTCGCTAAAAGACCGCTTTTGGCCGGACAACGACGGCCCGAAATAGGCCGTCGTTGATCCTCATCAAACTTCTGTCTGTTCAGCCATTTCCAACGCGTCATTTACCTCTATCCCTAGATACCTGACAGTGCTTTCCAGCTTCGTGTGACCCAGGAGCAGCTGCACTGCCCTTAAGTTTTTCGTGCGACGGTATATCAGCGACGCTTTGGTGCGGCGCATCGTGTGCGTGCCATAGATTGACGCATCTAAACCTATTTCGGTGACCCAGACTTTCACGATACGGGCATATTAGCGCGTGGAGAGATGCTTTGCGCTATTGATTCGGCTAGGGAGCAAGAAGTCTTCGTTTCTGAGTTGAGCAAGCTGTATCCAGTCCATAATAGCGATACGGGTTTGCTCGGTTATTTCGAACTGGACAGGTCGATGCGTTTTTTGCTGCATCACGATGGCTCGTGGGGATATGCGTGCACCATGGGCTATATCGCGTACTCATAAATTGACGAGGTCGCAGCCCCTTAATTTGCTATCGATGGCTAAATTGAAGAGGGCAAGGTCTCTCGTCTTTTTCGCAAGTTGTAGCCGAACACGGATGGCCCAGATATCTCTGAGGCGTAGAGGTGTCTTCTGCCCAACCAACTTGCCTTTATTCCCAGGAGTAAAGGGGGGTTGAGTCGAAACGTTCATGGCAAGGTCCTCCATCGGGTGGAGATCGAAGAATGGAACATTTCACCTAAGCTTGTGCTGTGATGGCCAGTGTGCATGGTGGTCATCAATAACAAAAACGTGTCGATGAGAGCCTCGAGAATGATGGTGGGAATGGCGATGAGGTTCCGGCCCCTCCCACCCTTCATGATCGTGTTTATGGTGTTCATCGTGATAGTGAAGATGGCTATGACCTATAGGCGAGTGCTCATGCGCAATCTCTCTTGGGTCACGACGAGGCCAAGCAAGCATCGCAAGCCCTGTCGCGGTTAAAGCCAATGTCCCGAGCAAAACGAACGTTTCCGTCAGTCCCAGGTTCACCCCCAGCCAGCCAGCCAACGGATAAGTGAGCAGCCAACAGCTGTGTGACAACGAAAACTGGGCAGCAAACAGCGCAGGACGATCCTCCGGCTGGCATGAGCGCTTAAGCAAGCGACCGGTGGGCGTCATGACCAATGAGGCCCCTGCGCCCAGCAGTAACCATAGCCCGACAAGCCCCGCAAACGATGGTCCCAGCCAGCCCAGGTAGAGACTGAGTGCCATCATAACGCCACCTAGCAGCATGACTGGTCTTTCTGTCACTCGGTCCAGTATCTTGGGTAGCAGTAAGGCCACCAGCATGGAGCCCCCGCCTGCGGCAGAAAAGGCCAAAGCTACTTCTTTCTCGCCAAGTCCCAACATAGAGCGCACAAGCACGACCGTATTGACGATCTGCATCGCTCCGGCGGCTGAGACCGCCAAGTTCAATGCCAACAGCCCCCTCAGACGAGGTGTTTTTAGATAAATCCGTAAGCCGTGAGAAACGCGACGCCAAACGCCGGGAATTTCTTCTAGTGGTTGTGACTCAGGCAACATCACAGATATAGCCAAGGAAGCTGAGATCACGAACGCCAGGGCGTTGAGTACAAACAGGACATCAAAACTCATCACCATCAGCAATGCGGCTGCCACCATCGGGCTAAGCAGATTCTCTAAATCGTAGGCAAGACGTGACAGGGATGATGCTCGCGTGTACTGATCTTCGTCTTCTAGGATGTCCGGTATTGTCGCCTGGAAAACGGGCGTGAAGGTTGCAGAGCAAGCATTGAGTAGAAAGATTAGCAAATAGATTTGCCATACTTCTGTAACTAAAGGCAGTGCGCAAACCACGGCTGCACGCAGCAAGTCGAGGCTAACCAACAACATGCGTCGTGGCAGGCGTGAGGCGTAAGCACCCACCAGTGGCGCAATGCCCACGTAGGCGACCATCTTAATTGCCAGCGCTGTGCCTAATACGACACCCGCCTGCCCTCCAGCAAGATCATGAGCCAGTAACGCTAGGGCAACGGTGCTCAGACCGGTGCCAATCAGTGCAATGACCTGAGCGAAAAAGAGATGGCGATAGACGCGATGGGCGAGTACACCGATCATAGATCGCTCCTCAATGAGAGGGCTTAGATGCATTCACAGGTAGCGGGCGATGGCCTTAAAATCCCTGACGTGCTCACGCTGAGTCGCCGTTAAGGGACCTATCGCCTCCTCCATGCAGTGGTCGATATGGTCTTGCACCAAGGTTTTTTTGGCCTGTTGAATGGCCTTTTCGACGGCGTGCAGCTGCTGAGCAATGTCCAGGCAGGCGCGGCTGTCCTCTATCATCTGAGTCACGCTTTGCAGATGTCCGCGTGCGCGGTTCAGGCGCTTGATGATATCTGGGTGCGTCTGGTGCGTCTGGTGCGTCGTTTGGTGGTTAGACGTTGTCATATTTTCCTCTTATTTGTTCCCATCCCCCTGGAGGGGATGTTAGGCTATTCGCCGTGTGATTGCCAGCAGTAGCGGTTCAATGGCTGAGAATGCACGCCGGTTACCGATTAAATGTGGGTAGTTTTTATGCTCCTTTACGTACGACACCGCCTTGGTTGCCTAATATTACTGCTGTTGGTCATGCAGGGGCTGGTTGTGTCTGGCGTGGGAGAAGCCCTGGTCCACGGGCCGGAAACCGCTGCTGACACAGGCCATTCGCATGGTGCTGTTAGTCACCAACCCAGCAGCCACCATGCAGAGGGGCGCGAGCAGGCAGCAGAATACAGCCCGCTGCATGTAGATGGCGGCAGTCACTTTCACGAATCGGCTGATCGACTGGCGATGAGCCCCTTGCCCGAGCCGATACTGGCAAGCTCCCTTCGATTGGGCGAGCGGGGTGGCTCCCCGTTGCGCCGCATGTTCCGCCTGGAACGCCCTCCACGTTGATCCATCGCGGTATAGCGTCGGTTGCCCGCCGGGTAGCCCTGATGGATTAAAAAATACTTGGAGGCTATATGTTGCCATCTATACAAGGTGGGACGTTCGATGTGTCTGGAAAGGCACGGCGATGTTACCTGCCTGTCATAACGTTATTGTTGGTGCTGTTGAGCACCAGTGGGGATGTCCTGGCCCATGCGGTCGCCGAAGGCGACAAGGGATATATTCAGGAGACGACGTCACCCCCAGATTGAGTAGCGCTACACTTTAGAGTCCGATCCTAACCCGTCATTGACCGTTTTAAATCCATCCAGGTCAAGATGCATGACAACCAGCAATTTACCGTTCTGTTGTGCATCCGAGAAGGCTTCATTCAGGCAGTCATCAAAAGCGGTATGGTTAGGCAGCCCGGTCAGAAGGTCGTGTGAAGCCTGGTAGGTCAACTTGCTAATGTTGGTGAGTGATATCTTTTGCAATGCCAAAAACACCCAGCGTTTCGCCATAAACAATGATCGGCATGGTCGTCAACTCCAGAGACTTCAGATGCCCTTCTCGATGCTTTATCTGTAGCTCCACACAGTTTGACTGGCCGTCCAGAGTCGCGTCATAGATGGCCTGCATGCGTTCGACATCCTGGGGCTGCAGCAACGTCGAAAATGTTTTCCTTGAACTTCATTGCTGATGCTGCACTTATTGGTTGAATTCAGGAATGGGTTGACGTAGGAGGCCCTTTTGGAATCTGGGATATTTATGTACCAAACTAATTTACCAACTTTTAACCACTCAGTCTCGTTATAGTGCCTAGTGCCTATCATTCTAGGGTTATCTCAGATTGTATTGGAAAGGGGTTATCAACACTTTCGTCTGCTTGGTGGTGCCGTTGCTCTTGCGTCCATAATGTCTTGAGATAATTCACAACATCGCGTATCTCGCTGGGAGCCAAAACATCTTGGTATGCAGGCATCGTTAGCCTATCGGTCTTATTCCAGGGGTCGCGCCAACCCTCGGCAATAATTCGGTAGAGCATGCCATCAGAATGTTTCCAAGTATGCCCCTCTGGACCATGTGGTGGAGCTGGCAATTCCCCTAGTGCATTTTGCTCTTCCCAATTGGACATGCCTTCGCCTTGTATACCATGACAACTGGCACAGTATTGCCGGTAAACTCTTTTACCTTCTTCCAACTTAGGCGTATCGCCTGAAGAAGGACTGTCCTCAGCCATGGCGTGCCCTAGAACATTTAACGCCAGCAATGAGGCAATGAAAAAACAGTGTTTATGCACCAGGATCAGTCCAGGATTGGCCTTCATCTTCACTGTGCAAAAGCTCCCCTTTCTGATTTAAGCCGTAGAGAATGCCTTGGGGTGAAAGAGTAAGCGTCACCAACACGGTGCCGTCACTATCTACTTGTTGCCACTCTTGACCCCCATTTTCGCTACGCCATAGGCCCTGCTGCGTAGACACATAGACTCGCTCTGGGCCGTCAAGTTTATAAGCCACATCATAGATGCTGCCCGCATCAAGTTCTCCGGTCGGTCTCCAGCCGCAAAAGCAGTCCATCGATAGACGCACCGCATCGCTCGATACCGCGTAGAGCCAGCCGGTCTGCATGCTGCCGTCCATGTCGGAGTGGACGAGTCGGTTAACCTTTTGTGAAGGGCCGCTGTCCATTTTCTTCCAGGCGCTGCCGGCATCTTCGCTTTGGTAGATGCCTTCGTTTGCGACTACCGCATAAAGTGTTTCGCCCTGGCGGCGATGCGCAGTTAGCGCAGTTACCTCACGGTTAGGTAGGTTAGCGCTGAGCTCTTGCCAGGTGTCACCATCATCGGTGCTACGCTGCACCCCAATTGAGGTGCCTGCAATATAGAGCGTTTGCGGGTCAGTGGAGGGTACCGATACCGCTAGCAACTGGCCTTCGTCCATGTCTTCGGGCAGGGGAATCGCATTCCAAGCCATACCTTCATCGGTACGCTGGAATAGCTGGTTGGCCTCAATCTTAAGCAGTCGTTTGCCAGCTACGTCATAATGCAGTGAAAGTAACCCTTCTTCGGTTGCCAAGGCCGTACTGGCGAAGCCAAAGCTGACTGCAGCCAAGCCTGCCCGTAAACAGACATGCAAGAAACGCCTTACGAAGTTGCGCATTTCAATATTTCCTTAAAGAATAATTAGCCGATAACGCCTAGGGCAGGGAAGGTGCGCAATAACCAATATGACAGCTCGGATAGTTTGCCTGTGATCATTAAGCTTCCCATTAGGATCATGATCAACCCAGCCGCTATATGTATAAAACGCCCCCAGCGGCGCAGGAATTTCTGGTGCTTTATGAAGCGATCAAGCGAAATAGCACTCAGCATGAAGGGCACGCCTAAACCCAGAGAATAAACACCGAGCAACACCATGCCGCTCCAGACGTTGGCCGTGGACGCGCTGACAGTAAGAATGGCACCCAGGATCGGGCCAATGCAGGGAGTCCAGCCAAATGCAAACGCTAAACCAAGTAGGTAAGCCGCACTGCGGCTCCCGCCGACGTCTTTCAGTCGGCCCATAAACCGACATTCTTGCTGAAACCAGCGCCATGGCATGAGCCCGGTCATGAAGGCGCCAAACAGGATAACGATAACGCCACCGATCAGGTTTGCCTCTTGGCGATACACCAACAGTAGACGACCAATGGCGGTGGCACTGGCTCCCAGCATCAAAAAAACGGTTGAAAAACCGAGCACGAACCATATCGACTGAGTTAGCACCCGGAGACGCTCTCGTCTATCCGCCTCCTGTAACTGCCCGAGCGAGCGGCCGGTCATGAAAGAAAGATAGCCGGGCACAAGTGGCAAAACACAGGGCGAAATGAACGAGATCAGGCCTGCCAGAAAGGCAGTGACCAGTCCTATATTGGCTACTTCAAGCATTATCCTTTACCCATGGCTAGGCTTGGAGTTTTGATGAGGACTGCTTGATTGACTCGCTTTGATCTACTATCTGGCGAGTGTTGGGCGCTGTGCCGGCATTCACTTCAGAAGCGTCTTCTAACCGGGCCTGAACATTGGTAGCGTCGCTTTGTTCGGTAGCTTCACCTTTTTTGTCTTTACACTTCATCATGCATAGGCCTAATCCGCACATAATAAGACATGGCAATAGGCTCAATAGAATAGGCGCGATGCCGAGCATGACCAGGTTATCCCAGCCAAAAGCAAGGCCGCCAGCCACTGCCACACCACCCAACAACATCAGGCCACGTGGACCTGTCAACAGGCCTTGTAACCCCGATTTTTGTTTGCTCTGTTGGGTTTTGTCGTCACAACAACTCATGGTGCTACCTCATTATCTGGTTGCAATCATTTCAGTAAGAAAGTTGATCATGTCTTGAGTGTTCCACTCGGCTTCCCCCACGAGGCGCCCAATTTCTTTGCCTTGGCGGTCAAGTAGAAGCGTTGTAGGAATACCGATAGCCCCAAGATCTGCACTAGCCATCCCGGTTTTATCTATATAGGGAGCCAGATGCTCAATGCCGATCTCTTGATAAAATTCATTAACAATCTCGATCCCCTTACGGTCGATCGATAAGGCGACCACTTCAAAATTATCGCTGACAAGCTCAGCCTGGAGGGCATCTAACGTAGGCATTTCCTCTCGACAAGGCCCACACCACGTTGCCCAGATGTTGAGTAGAATCAGTTTTCCTTCAAACTCAGCCAACGTTAAAGGGGCGCCGTCGCTATCCTCGAAATGTATTTCTGAAACCTCTTTGGGCTGGGCCCAAATAAGAAACCCTTGTGGCCCTGAGCTTTCTGACGGGGCGGCCATGGCAAGGGGTGTGGCAGTCGTCAGAAATACGGCTACGAGATGTCCTGCCAGGATGGGTAGTTTCATCGCCACACTATCCCTTAGTGAGTCGCGTAAATGTCGGGGCTATCGGTCGGTTGCGAGGCTATGGCATAGACCTCCAGCGGGCCGCGTTTTTCTCCCGACATGCCCGGTGAGCCAAGCGGCATCCCCGGCACGCTCAACCCAATGATAGAGGGCTGGTCATCAAGCACTTGGGTCACGCTCTCAACAGGTACATGTCCTTCGAAGAGATAGTCTCCTACGACAGTGGTATGGCAACCATGCAGTTCTTCAGGGACATTATACTCGGCTTTCATTTCAACAAGGTCATGGGTGTCGACCGTCTCCACGTTGAAGCCATTTTGTTCCAAATACTTGGCATATTCGGCACAACACCCGCAATTAGGATTTTTGTAGAGGGTCGCTGATATATCAGCCGCCAATCCCGATACGGGAAAAGCCAGTAAAGACGTAATGGCTAGCGCTTTCCAAAGTTTCATATTTTGAGTATCCGGTTAGTTAACAGGGTAGGAGGTCTGGTTGACGCTACCTGCACAAGAAAAAAAGATTGCTTGCGAACAAGCAACCCTTGCGAGTCGCTTTAAGCGTCGTCTTTCTCATGTCCTTGCTGCATGTTTTCCATCATGGCGTTACATTTTTCCATCATGGCGCTCATATCGCCCATCATGTCGTGCATGCCGCCTTCTTGCATCATTTTGCTATGCATGTCATTGCCTTCCATCACCTCCTGCTGATTATCTTCTTGGGCAAGAAGCGAGCCAGCTCCGAAGCTACTGGCAACGATAACGGCGGTAAACAGGATCGCAGTATTACGTTTACGCATGACACTCTCCTATCAATGTGAATCACTCTGCCACGTCGGTAAGTGACAAGGTTGGACGCAATTTTTAACAAATGAAAAATTGCTCTTTGACGATAGCTTTAAAGTTGGCTTTAAGGTCAAGCCCTTATTTTAAATTTCAGCGCATCTGAAGCTGATATGCCCCATTCAGCGGCGAAATTGCTTTCTTGACCTATGGGCAACCTTACGAGCTATGGTGATTTCTGGTGTATGGAAGCCGGCTGAAAGGGTGGCGTATCCTGTTGGTTGATCACCGCCAAGATCACAACCAACAGAGGAATGATACGCCATGTCCAAGTCTAACCTGCACGCTCT